>NZ_LAVM01000050.1:0-43555 GCF_001083815.1 Nocardiopsis sp. SBT366
CTCCCCAGCCCCGCCGCCGCCTCGATTCCCCGCCTCCCTCTATCGCCTTCGACCGCGTCACGTTCGGTTACGACCGAGACCCCGTTCTACGCGATGTGAGCTTCGTCGTGGCACCGGGCTCCCGCACGGCCGTGGTCGGCCCCTCCGGCGCGGGCAAGTCCACCCTTCTGGCACTGATCGAACGCTTCTACGACCCCACTTCCGGATCGGTGCGCGTCGACGGCACCGACGTACGAGCGCGAGCGCGCGACGACCTGCGCTCGGGGCTCGGCTACGTCCAGCAGGAGGCACCCGTGCTTTCCGGGTCCATCAGGGACAACCTCCTTCTCGCCGCTCCGGAGGCGGGGGACGAGAGGCTGTTGGAGGTGCTGGATCGGGTTGACCTGACCGGGGTCGTGCACCGGTCACCCCAGGGATTGGACACCCCTGTCGGACAGGACGGCGTCCTGTTGTCCGGCGGGGAGCGTCAGCGGCTCGCGATCGCCCGTACCCTGCTCGACGCCCCACCGGTCCTGCTGTTGGACGAGCCCACCAGCAACCTGGACGCCCGCAGCGAAGCGGCCCTGCGCGAGGTCATGGACGACGTGGCACGTCGGCGGACCCTCCTGGTCGTGGCACACCGATTGTCCACCGTGACGGATGCGGACCAGATCGTGGTGCTCGACAGGGGAGCCGTCGTGGCTGTGGGAAGCCACGAGGAGCTTCTCACGTCCAGCCCGCTCTATCGAGAACTCGCGACACACCAGTTGCTGGCAGGTTGAGACGTGTCCGCGAACTCTCTCCGTGACGCTGGCCAGGGTCCGACACCTGCCGGAGATCACCCGCGAGAATGGCGGTGTGCAGCTCCTGGATCTCGTGGCCCGGATCAGTACCCAGCTCGTCGACCAGGTCCTCGCGCAGCCGGTGGAACCTCGCCAGGGCGTCCGCCGTGTACCCGGACGCGTACAGGGAGTGCATGAGGGCCGCTACGACGGGTTCCGCCAAGGGGTTCTGCTCGGCCAGACCGGTGAGCGTGTCGACGGCCGCGTGCGGCCGCCCGGACTGGACCAGGCTCTTCGCCCAGGAGACGCTGGCGTCCACGTACATGCGTCGGTAGCGTTCGCGCCGGTGCTCGATCCAGTCTCCTTCCAGGCCAGCCAGGGGCTCACCCTGCCAGAGACCGAGTGCGTCCTCCAGCAGATCGGCGCGCTGTTCGGCATCGCAGCGGGAGGACCTCCTGACCATGTGCTGGAAGCAGTGCGCGTCGACGCTCGCCCTGTCCGCTTGCAGGAGGTAGCCCCCGTCGTGTCGCCGCAGGAGGGCGTTGCCCCCATCGTTCGAAGCCGACGTGCGGACGATCCTCCGAATCCGGCTGATGTGACTGTGCAGGGTCCTTCTCGCATTCTCGGGAGGGTCGCTCCCCCACACACGCCAGATGAGCGCCTCCACCGTCACCAGGCGCCCGGCGTCCACGAGCAGGGCCGCAAGGACCTTTCGCAGCTGCGGTCGGCTCCGGGCGAGGATGTTCCGCCCGTCCGACCGGACGGAGACCGGTCCCAGTAAACTGAACTCCAACTCTGATCCCATCCTTGGTCGGCCACGAGGGCCCGTATCGTTCCGGGAAAAGGACTCAGTGGGCAGCACGGCGCGCGTATCCGCCGCCGGTCCCCGTATCGTCCGCCGACGCCCATCGGCATTCCGCGCCGGACGATAAGCAGTGCCCCGAGGCTTTTCCCGATCCCGGCAACGATGAACCCGTCGTTCGTCGAACAACCCCCGTTGCGGACGCCTGGATCGAGTATCCAACGCGCAACACGCGACGACTTGAGTAGAAGTGACTGAGTCTCTCCGCGTCACCGCACGAGCACGGAAGGCAATCAGGAGATCCGCCTCGGGAACCGCCGGGGCACGGGGAGTCCAGGCAGCCCACGGGCCAGCACCTGCCCTGGTGACATCCCTGGCCGTTTCCGGCCAGAGCCGCCACTCGCCCCGGTCCGGCAATCGGGTTTACGTGAACAGGCGCTCGGGGAAGCTCGGATGAGGCGAGAGCCAAACAACATAAGACCGAGACGGAATGCCCTACACGTGAATATCGGTCGATTTTCAGAGGAAGCACATGTCACGAGAGTCCTCGAAGACGCCCAGCGCGGCCACGGCGGTGCGATGGCGATTACCGGCGACATCGGCACGGGAAAGAGCGGACTTCTTGAATTCGCGAGAGAATCAGCGAGAAGGCAACGCGGGCCAACGACACTCCACGTGAAGGCCCGAGGCTCCTCCTTCGTGATCGAATCGGACCTCCCCGGAAGAGTGAACCCCTCCGTTCACGACTGCTTCCACGAAGTGCTTTCGTCCGGGGCTCTCGGTCTGGCGGAGACCCTCGGAGCTGATCGCGTCCGGGAGGAGGCCCGCCTCGTCGAACTCCTGCTCTCCCATCTGCTCGCCTGGGCACCGATCGTCCTGTGCGTGGACGACGTCGACCTCCTGCTCCCCGAAGCGGCCGGACTCGTCTCCCTCCTCTCGCACAGGGTGTCCGGACATCCCGTCTCCGTGCTTCTCACGTACCGGGACGCCGCGGCCCATCCGGACGTGCCGGGGCTGCACCCTGAGCTCCGGTTGGGCGGACTGTCCCGCGGCGCCACACAGGACCTGCTGTACGCACGAGGGCTGGCACTGCCGGACACGCTGAACGAGGTGGCGCACCGAGCCACGGGGGGCAACCCGCTCGCCCTGACCGAGTTGGCCGAGACGCCCAGGGCGCGCGAGAGCCTGGCCGAGACCTCTCTGAGCGATCGGATCCCGGTGGGGCCCAGGACCCGGCGCTCCTTCGGAGCCGCGATCGAGGAGATTCCGGCGCCCGAACGCGCGTGGCTCCTCCTGGCGGCGGCGGAGGCACGAGGAAGGCTCGGAGTCGTCATGGGCGCCGGGGCCCGTCTGGGCCTCGACCACCTGGGAATCCGCGAAGCGGAGAACTCCGGATGGCTGAGCCTGTCCTCGGGGGCCCTTCGCTTCCAGAACCCGGTGATCCGATCAGTGGTCTACGACATGGCTTCGTTCGAGGAGCGTCGGCGCGCGCACCACGCGATCTCGGACGAGTTGGCGGGGTCGGACGGCGAACGCTCCGCATGGCACCGGGCCCTGGTGGCCACCTCGCCTGACGGCGTCCTGGCCCAGAGCGTGGAACAGGCCGTGGAGACGGCCCGTCGCAACGGTGGTGAACCAGGGGTGGCCGCGCTGTTCCAACTCTCCTCCCGCCTGACCCCGGACCCCGGGAACACCCACCGAAGGCTCTTGGCGGCCGCCACCGCGGCGACCAACGCGGGCCTGCCCGAGTGGTCCTCAGCGCTCCTGCGGCGCACCTTCGCCATCAACGGCGCACCGGTGAACCCGGTACCCGCCGCCACCGACTGTGACCCGGGTGAGCCGGAGACTCCGAGAGCGGCCTACTCCCGACTCACCAGCGAAGGCACGGCCCGTCGTCTCACCGACCCCGACGAAGCCGCCTGGTCGTTCAGAAGCGCCGCCCACGCCGCCCATCGCATGAACGACCACGAGGGTTCCCGCTCCGCTCTGAGGAGGATCCTCACGCTGGAGTGCGCGCCACCCGTGCGGGAGGCGGCCAGGGCGCTCTCACACGACCGCGCACCAGGCGCTGACCAGGTCTCCGATCTCCTGGACGGGTTGACACAGGGTGGGGCCTCGGCCGACCCACAGCGGTGGATGTGGGCTTCGGACGTCGCCTGCAAGGCGCGGGACCAGCGTCTGGCACAGCGGATCACCGAGAACGCCCACCAACGTCTGCGAAGCATCAGGGCCGCCGGAATGCTGCCCGAGGTGTACCTGCGCCAGGCCCACATCGCGCTGCTGGACGGACGGTGGTCCTCTGGCATCGCGCACAGCCGCTCGGGACTGCGTCTGGCGAGACTCACCGGTCAGGAACGGTGGGCCCCGCGCCATCACGCGGCGGCTGCCCTACTCTCAGCGCTCCACGGAACCGCCGAGGAATGCCACCACCACGTCGGGCACGCTCTGAACCGCGCCCTCCTGGAGCATGACCGGGTGACCGCGGCAGAGTGCACAGCCGCCTTGGGCCTTCTCGAACTGGGGAGAGGGCGACGAGTACAGGCGTGGAACCACTTCTCCTCACTGGTGCGATCCGACTCCCCCCTGTCACACCAGGACGTGGCACTGCGCATGATCAGCGCGACAGTCGAGGCCGCGATCGCGGCGGGAGAGGTCGACGACGCCAGGGACGTCCTGGAGAGTCACATCGCTCTCGCCGGGCCGACCCCGGACTGTTGGATGGAAGCGGACATCCACCACGCCCAGGGACTGTTGGCCGCGGCCTCCGGGGACCCTCGCGTCGAGCAGCACTACAAGAGGGCGATCGCGCTGTACGAGGAGCTGGAGTGTCCGTTCCAGCTGGCTCGGGTGAACCTGTACTACGGGACCTGGCTCAGGCGACAGCGCAGTCGCACGCTCGCCCGCGCACCGTTGAGGTCCGCGACGCAGCTGTTCACGGCGCTGAAGGCCACCCCGTGGTGTGATCGGTCCCGGTCCGAGGAACGGGCCTGCGGATCGATCACCGTCGCCGTCGGCCCGGTCAAGGAGCTCAGCCCGCAGGAGTCCCAGGTGGCACGACTCGCGGCACAGGGTCTGAGCAACCGTGAGATCGGTGAGTTCCTCAGCCTGAGTCCCCGCACGGTCGCGTCACACCTGTACCGCATCTTCCCGAAGCTGAACATCACGTCCAGGCGCCAACTCCGGGATATCGACATGTCCGAGAGTTCGTCCCCTTCGAGGGGCCGAAGGACCCGCTGAGGTGACGGGGCCGGACCGACGTCGTGCCCGCCCCGGCCCCCGCTCGGATCTCCCACCTCCGTGTGCACCGCCTAGACCGTGGCGCGCAGGAGGGGGATCCTCTGGGCGACGGCCACCAGTACGAGGCTGATCAGCGTGGTGGCGACGGCGTACCCGGCGGCGATGGTCAGTCCCACCAGCCCGTCGGGGGTCCCCCCGAGGTCCCTCAGCGTGTACAGGACCATGACGTGCACGAGGTAGACGCCGAAGCTCAGCGCGGAGAGCACGGCGATCGCCCGGTTCACCCGGTGCTCGGTGCCCAACTCCGCCAGCCGGGTGCCCCAGGCGCGCAGCAGCAGGAAGGCGCCGACCGACGCGAGGATCATGGTCGGGGAAAGGAAGTCGTAGACGTACTCGGCGCCGATCCCCCACTCACCGACGGACGCCGCGGCGGCCCAGGCGCCCAGGACGGTCCCGGTGGTGCCCAGCACGAAGGCCACCGAACCGTGGAGCGCGTCGCGCGGCCCGGGCCCCCGGTCCGTCAGCAGCCAGCCCAGCAGGTAGTAGCCGAGGAACGGCAGGAACCTGGTCGCGGCGGTGACCCCGCCGACCCCGTCGACGAGGGCGGACACCTGGTCGACGACACCGATGGAAAGGGCCGCGCCGGCGAACCACCACAGGCCCGTGCGCGAGGTGTGCGCCACCACCGTGCGCAGGAACGGCGTGAACACGTAGAGCCCGGCGATGACGTACAGGAAGTAGAGGTGGATCGAGGGCGACCCCGAGGCCGCCTGGGCCAGGGAGTCGGGGAACCCGAGGCCGTCACGCCAGAACTGCCACAGCAGGTAGGCGCCGGTCCACACGAGCAGCGGCACACCGATGCGGGCCCACCGTTTGCGGTAGAAGCCCCGGACGTCCTCATCGCGCGGGCGCAGCAGCAGCGCGCCGCTCATCATCACGAACACCGGCACGCACCAGCGCAGCGCGGCGTCCACCACGTGCGCCGCCCACCAGGTGGGGCCCCCGAGGTCGGTGTAGGTCGTGCTCACGAACGGCGAATAGGCGTGCACCAGCACGACGGCCGCCATGGCGGCCACACGCGCGAAACCCATCCACGCGGTCTTGGAGACCGCCGGTGCGGCGGGTCCCTGCGGAGACGGGGCTACAGCGTTCTGGGGGGCTTCATCGACTCGCACACCTTCACCGATATCTGTTCGTTACCTGAAACGCAAGTCAGGATTCCGTTACCCGGGGTAAGTGATCGGGCCTTTTCCGTGGTCAGCGGCCCCGTACGGGCGCCCACAGGAAGACGGAGAAGTTCACCGACCACACGCCGCGAAGGGCGCACGGGTGGATCGGAGCATCCTGACAGACACACGCGGGAGCGGCAACAGGGCGAGGATCGCCGCCGTCCGCTCCTCGATCAGGGGTTGCCGCTCGCGGCCCACAGGAGCACGAACAGGACGGTGGCGCCGAAGTTGACGATCGGAACGAGTGTGACGGCACACAACAGGGCCACACCCCGGGACGCCCATCCACGGCAGAGCACCAGCACGAGCACGGCCAGGGACACGTCCAGGAGACCCGACACCGGGTGGACGGCGATCCTCCCGGCCGACTCGGAGGCCTGGACGGCGTCCCACAGGAAGGTCGCCACCAGCCCAAGGGGAACACCTGCCGCCAACGCCCGGACGGGCACCGACGGGGATCGGAGCCGACTCCCCAGGAACCCCAACAGGGCGCCCAGGAGGAGCCCGACCACCACCCACACCCGGTACTCCGGCACGTTGGGGTCGTTCGCGGCCGCCAGGTGGCCCAGGACGGCCGCCAGACAGGTCAGCGAACCGGAGAGGGTCGCCAGCCAGGGCCGGACCGCCGTCCAGCCGAGGAGGACCGGAGGCACGACGTGCGGGCCTACGGAGAGCTCCAGGAACCCGATGTCCTCCGGGTTGAGCCCGTTGACCAACGCCGCGAGCACCCCCGAGGCGAGCCCGGTTCCCACAGCGAGCCCCAGGAGGAGCCATCGCCTCCGGTCCAGGAGAACCCGGGCCGCTCCGGGTGAGGTGTCGGGTCGGGTGTCGGAGGGATCCTGCCTCCGGTCGGGCATGGGGACTCCAGGGGGCGAGGAGGCTCGGGGCCCGCCCAGAGCAGGGGGACGGGCCCCCTGCCTACCAGGGACGAGGGGACCCGACCAGTCCCCCTCGCCCTCTTCCCTGCCGGTCGTGACCAGGGAGCGCGCTCGGTCGTGCTTTGTGGATCGTTCCTCCCACCCGTCGCCCGCCGCCACACTCAACGGACGCCCGCGGCGCGGTGTCCCCGCGTTACCGCCAGGCAGCCTTCCGCCGCGCCGACGAAGCTCGGGCAGCCGACCCGGGCGGGCCCCGCTGCGGACGCTGCGGAGCTCGCGTGGCGGCGCACAGTAGGGAAGACGGGTGCTCATCGCCGGTGGCGGCTGCGCCGCGACCGGCGATGAGCACCCGGAAAGCACGCCCTAGTCGTCGCTGGAGGCCACGCCGATCGGGCAGCTGGCACCGGTTCCGCCGATACCGCAGTAGCCGTTGGGGTTCTTCGCGTCGGACAGGTACTGCTGGTGGTAGTCCTCGGCGAAGTAGAAGGCCCTCAGCGGAGCGATCTCCGTGGTGATCGGGCCGTAGCCCGAGCGCGTCAGGACCGGCTGGAAGGCGTCGCGGGTGGCCTCGGCCGCCTCGCGCTGGGCCTCCGAGTGGTAGTAGACCGCCGACCGGTACTGCGAACCGACGTCGTTGCCCTGGCGCATGCCCTGGGTGGGGTCGTGGCCCTCCCAGAACACCTTGAGGAGCTCCGTGTAGGTGATCCGCGACGGGTCGAAGACCACTCGGACCATCTCGGTGTGGCCGGTCAGGCCGGAGCACACCTCCTCGTACGTGGGGTTGGGCGTGTAGCCGCCCGCGTAGCCCACGGCGGTGGTGATGATCCCGTGCTCCGCACCCAGCCTCCAGAAGATGCGTTCCGCACCCCAGAAGCAGCCCATCGCCACGTCGGCGACCTCACTGCCCTCCGGGTAGGGCGGGGTGAGCCGGGTGCCCAGCACCGTGTGGCCGAAGGGCACCGACATCGCGGTGTCCCGGCCGGGAAGGGCCTGGGCGGGGTCGACCATGGTCGTCTGTCTGCCGAACATGTCTCCAGGCTATCCGGCCTGTCCAGGGGTTCCCGGGGCGCGCGCGAGGTTGTCCACAGGCTGGGACGGACAGGAGACAGTTGGGCGGATTCGTCCTACCATTGCGGTTGTGTCGGAAACCAACCGCGGTGTCGCCCTCGGGGCGACCGCCTTCCTCCTGTGGGGCTTCGCGGCCCTCTACTGGCCCTTTCTCACCGATTCCGAACCCGCCGAGGTCCTCGCCCACCGCATGGTGTGGGCGCTCCTCGCGATGTGCGTGTTCCTGCTGCTGGCCCGGCGTGGCTGGTCCTGGCTTCCCCAGGTGCTGCGCAACCCCAGGCAGCTCCTGCTGGTCGGGGCGGCCGCGGTGCTCATCTCCGTGAACTGGTGGGGGTTCATCTACTCGGTCTCCACCGCCCAGACCCTCCAGGCCTCGCTGGCGTACTTCATCAACCCTCTGATGACGGTCTGCCTCGGCGTGGTCCTCTTCGCCGAACGCCTGCGTACCGCCCAGTGGGTCGCGGTGGGCCTCGGTGTGGTCGCGGTCGTGGTGATGACCGTCGCCTACGGCTCCACCCCCTGGCTCTCACTGCTGATGGCCGCGACGTTCGCCGCCTACGGGGCGGTGAAGAAGTACGTGAGCCTGGACGGGATGCAGAGCCTGACCGTCGAGACCCTCGTGATGTTCCTGCCCGCGCTGGGGTTCGTGGTCTATCTGGAGGCCACCGGGGCGGGCACCAGCCTGTCTGTCTCGCCCGGGCACACCGCGCTGCTGGTGGGCGGCGGGTTCGTGACCGCGCTGCCCCTGTTGTTGTTCGGGGTGGCGGCGCGCAAGGTGCCGCTGAGCGTGATCGGCATGCTCCAGTTCATCGCCCCGACCATGATGTTCGTGATCGGCTGGCTGGTCCAGGGCGAGGAGATGCCGCTGAGCCGGTGGGGCGGCTTCGTGTTCGTCTGGCTGGCGGTGTGCGTGTTCGCCTTCGACCAGGTACGCAGCTCACGTGCCCGGTCCGCGGCGCGTCGCGAGGCGGCCCTCACCGAATCGAGACCCTGACCTGGAGTTCCCGGTTTCGGTCATTCAAAACTACCCTCGGTGACACTGTGCTAACGTCAGGTCGTGGGCGTCGGGCTCTGCCCCGCCCCGACCTGGTCACACGTCTCGGAGGGTCCCCTTGATTCCTCGCACCAGCCGAACCGGCACGCTCCGTGCCGTCTCGGCCGTGTGCGCGGCGGTGCCCTCCGCGATCGGCCTCCCGCTCCTGTTGGGCGCCCTCCTCGCCGTCCTGTGGCTGCTCAGCGCCGCACCGGCCCAGGCGGACACCGCCTCGTTGGGCTCCGGCGCCCTGGGGGCCCCGGTCTCCGAGACCGCCACCGCCACCGGCGAGGCCCTCGGACTGGGCGAGGCCCCGGCACTGGGCTCGGTCGTGCCCGAGAAGGTCACCGAACCGGTGACCACCACGCTCGGCACCGTGCACCAGCGTCTGGAGAAGCGCACGGTCGAAACCGCCGAGGCCGCCGTCAGCCTGCCCGAGCCCGCCGTGGCCGAGGTGCGCGGGTTCGTCGCGGAGATCGACCGCACCCGCGAGGAGACCGTCGAGCGCGGCCTGAGCCAGGGTCCGTCGATCCCCGAGCCCCGGGCGACCCGCTCCTCCGACACCGACGAGGACGAGGAGACCGGCGCGGACCGGGCCTCCGAGGAGGACGAGGGCTCCGAGCCCGCCGAGCGGTCGGAGGGACACGGCGTGCCCGTGCTCCCCTCGCTGACCGCGCACCACGCCTCCACCGCCCCGAGCACCGCGACGCCCGACTCCGAGCAGGAGGACGGCGACCGCGCCACGGAACACCAGCGCGTACAGCCCGCCACCGGGTCGCCCGCTCCCTCCGCCAACGGACCGGCGCCCGCGCCCTCCGTCGCCGGATACCTCACGGCCGCGCCGCTTCCCGCGCCCGCCGCCGACGCCGTGCGCCTGGCCGCGCACCGGCTGCACACCGTGCCCGCCGACCCGGCCGACGACCTCACGGTCTCGCCGGACTAGCGAACGGTCCCGCCCCGGGCGCACGACGCGCCCCCGGACCGTTCCCAGCACGTACTTCCTGGGAGCTGACCTGAGTCCCGTGCCCTCGTTCACGTGATTCACGTCAGCCGGTGGTCCGCCCCGGCTCCCCACGACCGCCGTCCACGGCGTCGCGGTCGTCCCGTTCATCCAGAGCTTCACCAGGGAAGGAAAACCATGACGCACACCAAGCGCTTCTCCGCCCGAGCAGTACTCCTCGTCACGGGCACCGCGGGCTTCGTCGCCCTCGGCGCCGGTGTCGCCGGAGCCGAGGCCCTGGCCACCCCGATGCAGGAGCTCTCGCCCGTCGTCGAGCGCGCCCTCGTCGAGGGCGTGGCCCCGACCATGCACGTGCTGGCCCCCGAGGGCGTCACCCCGATCGCGGACCGCGCGCTGAGCGAGCTCCAGGAGACCGCGAACGCTGAGAAGCCCGCCCCCGACCTGGGCGCCATCCTGCCCGACTCCCCGCTGTCCGAGACCGTCACCAAGGCGCAGGACGCCACCGGCCTGGACGGCAACCCGCACGACACCGTCGGGCACACGGTGGGCCGGAACGTGGAGTCCGCCGCCCAGGACGCCGGGACCGTCGTGGAGGACACCGCCCGCGGGGCGGGCGCTTCCGCGGAGTCCACCGCCTCCGAGGTGCTGCCCCACACGGTCCAGGCCGCCGCCGACCTGCGCGACGAGATGCTGGTCCTGCCCGAGCTGGACACCACCGGGCTGCCGAACCTGGAGGACCGCCGCCTGCCCGAGCTGAGCGAGGCGCCCTCCCTGAGCGAGGTCACCGACCTGGGCAGCGTCACCGACCTCACCGGCGACAACGCCCTGGTGTTGAACGACCTCAACCCGGTCAGCGCCCTGTCCGAGCCCAAGCCCACTCCCGTCCACACGAGCGCCGCCGTCCCGTCCGAGGGCGCCGACCTCACCGCGCCCAACATGTGGGACCTGGCGGCCGCCTTCGGTCTGGAGACCCCGAACCAGATCCAGGACGTGGTCGAGGCCACCGAGCTGACCGCCGACAACTACGTGAACCTCGGTGAGGAGGAGGTCCTGGGCATGGTGGGCAACCGCGCCTGGGAGGGCCGCGACCTCACCACGGTTCCGCAGAGCTCCCCCGTGACCCCCGGCGTCGAGGCCCCGGCCTTCGAGGCCCCCAGGGTCACGGACCTGACCGACGCCCTGCTGACCGGTGCGTCCGACCTCGGCTCCGCGGACCTGCGCTCCGCCGAGCCGGTCTCGCTCCAGGGCCCGCTGGCCGACGCCCAGCTGCCCCAGATCGCCGAGGGCATCGACACCACCACCGCCGAGGACCTGGTCAACGGCCTGAGCCGGGGCACGGACCTGCTCAACGACCTGGACACCAGCGACCTCGTCTCCATCGAGGGCGGCACCGCCGAGCAGGAGACCCCCGAGGGCATGGTCCAGCACCCCACCTTCATGGACCTGCCGGGTTCCGAGGCCCTCCCCCTCGTGCGCTGACCCCTTCCGGTCCCACTTCGCGGCGCCGCCCCACGCACCGGGGCGGCGCCGCCGTCGTTTCCGGCCTGGAGGAGAGCCCGGGACGGGCCGCACAGGTTCCAGGGGCGTGCTCGCAGGTGCCCCCCTGGCCAGGTTGGCGTCGAGGAAGGAGCGCTTCCCTCCGATGGGCGGGGAAGACCGAGCGGTGGCCGCCGTCCGCCCAGGCGATCCCACCGCCAGGACGCTCGCTGCCACCAGTGCGAGGGTGCCGCTGGCCGGTCCTCGGGTCCGGGCAGTGGCCGTGTGTCCGCATTCCTCGCGAGGGTGGCGCCTTCGGCCAAGGCGACCTGGGGCGCATGTGGGCGCGGACCCGAGGCCGAGTACGCGAAGCACCAGGAAGCGCCCGAGCGCCCCGCTGCCGTCCTCTGACGGCTACCGAAGGCCACACACGGACGCGGGCCCCGCCTGGAACCGGGGTTCCGGACGGGGCCCGCGCGTGAGTCGGGGCGGGTGGGTCAGCCGGAGCGCTCCACCACGTAGTCGCACAGGGCCAGGAAGGCGTCCCGCGCCGGGATGTCGGGCAGGGTCGTCAGTTCGTCGCGGGCCCTTCCGGCCCACCCGCGCAGCGTGGCGTCGGCCTCGGCCATCGCCGGGTGCGGACGCAGCAGCCCGAGGGCCTCCTCGGCCTCCGTGTCGTCCAGCGGACGGCCCAGCAGCGACTTCAGCCGCTCGTCGGCCGGGTCCACCGAGCGCATCGCGTAGAACATCGGCAGCGTCAGCACACCCTCGCGCAGGTCCGTGCCGGGGACCTTGCCCGAGTCGGCGCTCTCGCTGGCCACGTCCAGGATGTCGTCGGCCAGCTGGAAGGCCATACCCAGCGCGTCGCAGGCGCGGGTGAGGGTGCTCACCGTCTCCGGGTCGACCTTGCCGAACATGCCGCCGAACTCCGCCGAGGAGGCGATCAGCGACGCCGTCTTGTCGTCGATGACGTTGAGGTAGTGGTCGAGCGGGTCGATTCCGTCGCGCGGCCCGGAGGTCTCCAGGATCTGCCCCTGGACCAGTCGCGCGAAGGTCTCGGCCTGGAGCCGGACCGCCTCGGTGCCGAGGTCGGCGAGCATCGTCGAGGCCTTGGCGAACACGTAGTCGCCGGTGAGGATGGCGATGGTGTTGCCCCAGCGCTGGTTGGCGCTGGGCTCGCCGCGGCGCAGCTCCGCCTCGTCCATGACGTCGTCGTGGTAGAGGGTGGCCACGTGGGTCAGCTCGACCACCGCGGCCGCCGGGATGAGGTCCGGGACCCGCGGGTCACCGAAGTGCGACGCGAGCAGCACCAGCATGGCGCGGAAGCGCTTGCCTCCGGCCGCCAGCAGGTGGGAGGCGGCCTCGGTCAGCATGGGGTCGCTGGACCGCACCGACTCCCTCAGCAGCTCCTCGACCTTCTCCAGGTCGTCCTGGATCTCCCGGGCGAGGGTCGGGTCGACTCTCGGCAGAGCGAGAAAACCGCTCGGGACAGCACCGCTCACCGTAAGGCTCCACCTGTTGAACGGGCGTGCTGGCGGCCCCCTCGGAAGGGGACCGCCACACGCTCAGCACATGAACATGATCCGACTTGCCACGGTATCCGACCCGGAATGAAGGTCCAAAGCCACACCCGGGTCGACGGTCACTCGCCGGCGGGTGCCTCCGTGACCTGGTCGACCATGACCGCGGCCGGTTCCTGACCCGGCTCACCGGACGGCAGAAGGGTGTCCAGGAAGGCCCCCGGGAGGATCCCGAGCGCCAGGGTCGCCGCCACACCCACCGTGATCACGCTGCCGGTGAGCATCCCGGCACGGGCCACCGTCGGGCCCTCGCCCTCGGAATCCCGGAAGAACATCACAACGATGATCCGCACGTAGAAGTACGCGGTGACGGCGCTGCTGAGCACGCCGACGACGACCAGCGGGGTCGCACCGGCCGCCACGGCCGCCTCGAACACCGCGAACTTGCCGATGAACCCGCTGGTGAGCGGGATACCGGCGAAGGCCAGCAGGAACAGCGACAGCGCCAGGGCCAGACCCGGGGACCGTCGCCCCAGTCCCGCCCACTTGTCGAGGTCACCGAGCTCCTGCCCGCCGTCCCTGGTGCGCACCAGGGTGACGACGGCGAAGGCGCCCAGCGTGGTGAACCCGTAGGCCGCCAGGTAGAACATGGCGCCCGCGAGGCCCTCGACGCTGCCCGCGACCACGGCGGTGAGGATGAACCCGGCGTGCACGACCGAGGAGTAGGCCAGCAGCCGCTTGACGTCGCGCTGGGTGACCGCCACGACCGCGGCGACGACCATCGTCAGGATGGCCACCGTCCACAGCATCGGCTCCCAGATCGCCACCGAGGTGCCGAACGGCACGAAGAACACCCGCAGCAGGGCGCCGAAGGCGGCGACCAGCGTGCAGGAGGCCATCAGCGCGGTGATCGGGGTCGGGGCGCCCTGGTAGACGTCGGGCTTCCAGTTGTGGAAGGGCACGGCGCCGACCTTGAACAGCAGGCCGATCGCGACCATCCCGACGCCCATGAGCAGCAGCGGCTCGCCGTTGCCGTCCTGGAAGATCTCCGCCCCGCCGGACTCCACGGCCTGGCGGATCACGCCGAAGTTCACCGAACCGGCGTAGCCGTAGACCATGGCGATCCCGAACAGGAAGAACGCCGAGGAGAACGCGCCGAGCAGGAAGTACTTGACCGCGGCCTCCTGCGAGAACAGGCGGCGCCTGCGGGCCAGCCCGCACAGCAGGTACAGCGGGAGGCTCATGACCTCCAGGGCGATGAACATGACCAGGAAGTCGTTCGAGGCCGGGAACATCAGCATGCCCAGCACCGCGAACAGCACCAGCGGGTAGACCTCGGTGTGCTGCGAGCCCGCGAGGATGTGCGTGCGCTCCTCCTCGCTGCCCGGTACCGTGGCGGCCTGGGCGGAGAACGCGTCCCTGCCGTCCCGCCGTTCGGCGATCAGCATCAGGCTGATCAGGGCCAGCACCGTGATGGTGCCCTGGAAGAACAGCACCGTGCGGTCCACGGCCAGCACGCCGTTGGCGATGGTCGTGCCCTCGCCGACCGCCTCCACCTGGAGAACCAGCAGGAGGAACGCGCCCAGCAGCGCGACCGCCGTCAGGACGATCTGCGCGGTGCGGCGGGAGCCCTTGGGCCAGAAGGCCTCCAGGAGCACCCCCAGCACACCGGCGCCGAAGAGCACCAGGAACGGTGCCAGCAGCCACCAGTCCAGAACCGGCGGAGCCTCGGTGACTCCGTGGAGCGCCGGGGGCGCCCCGTCCGCGAGATTGAGGGGGATCACTCCTCGTCTCCTTCCGCGTCGCCGTCCGCGACCGCCACCTCGGTGTCGGCCTCGGCCTCCACGGTGCGTTCGACGGCGGGGTTGATCACGTTGAGCAGGGGCTGCGGGTAGACGCCGAACGCGATGATCAGGGCGATCAGCGGGGCGACCGCCCAGGTCTCACGCCCGGACAGGTCCGGCAGCTTGGCCAGCTTCTCCGGGGTGGGACCGGTCATCGTGCGCTGGTACATCCAGAGGATGTAGAGGGCGGCGAGGACCACGCCGAGCGCGGCGACGATCGCCGGGACCGGGCTGAAGGCGTAGACGCCGACGAACACCAGGAACTCGCTGACGAAGGGGGCCAGGCCCGGCAGTGCCAGACCGGCCAGACCCGCGATCAGGAAGACCCCGGCGAGTTTGGGGGCGACCTTCTGGACGCCCCCGAAGTCCTCGATGCGGGCGCTGCCCCGTCGGGCGATGAGGAAGCCCACGATCAGGAAGAGCGCGCCGGTGGCGAACCCGTGGTTGACCATGTAGAGGGCGGCCCCGGCCTGGGCCTGCTGGGTCAGGGCGAAGATGCCCAGGGTGATGAAGCCGAAGTGGGACACCGAGGTGTAGGCGACCAGGCGCATCATGTCGCTCTGGCCGATCGCGAGGATCGCACCGTAGAAGATGCTCACCAGGCTCAGCGCCACCACGGGCCACACGAACCACGACACCGCGGCGGGGAACATCTCCAGGCAGTACCGGAGCATCCCGTAGGTGCCGACCTTGTCCAGCACGCCCACCAGCAGGACGGCCGTACCGGGGCTGGACGACCCGGCCGCGCTGGGCAGCCAGGTGTGCACGGGCCACATCGGGGCCTTGATCGCGAAGGCGATGAAGAACCCGAGGAAGAGCCAGCGCGCGGTGGCCGGGTCGACGGCCGCGAGGGCGCCGCCCGGATCGGTCAGCTCGGTCCACAGGAAGGTGCCGCCGATGACGTACACGCCGATCACCGCGACCAGCATGATGAGGCCGCCGGCGAGGCTGTACAGCAGGAACTTCATCGCGGCCTTGGCGCGGTCCGCGCCGCGCCCGTAGCGCCCGATCATGAAGTAGACCGGGATGAGCATGGCCTCGAAGAACACGTAGAACAGGAAGACGTCGGTGGCGGCGAAGACACCGATCATCATCGCCTCGAGCGCGAGGATGAGCGCGAAGTAGCCGCGCCCGCCGTCGTCACGGTCGTCGTGTTCCCGCCAGGCGGCCAGCACCACGAGCGGCACGAGCACCACGGACATCAGGATCAGTACGAGGGCGATGCCGTCGACGCCGACCGCGAAGTGGACCCCGAAGTAGGGGATCCACGGGTAGACCTCCTCGAACTGGAGGCCACCCGCCCCCGAGGTGTCGAAGTTCAGGGCCATGACCACGACCAGCAGAAGGGTCGCGACGGAGAAGCCCAGGGCCAGGCGCTTGGCGAGCTCGGCCGAGGCCGCCCCGCCGGTGGCGGGACGGGCCTTGGTGGCCGTGGCCGTGCCGGAGCCGGCCTCGGCGCTGGCCGCGACCGAGGCCGAGGCACCGCCCGAGGCCGCCGGGGCCTTGACGCGCGGCAGCGCCCAGATGACGGCCGCGCCGATCGCGGGGAGCGCGATCGCGAGAGTGAGCCAGGGGATCATTTAGAACCTCACAACCAGCGTCGCGGCGACGATCACGGCGCCGATGAGCATGGTGAGCGCGTAGGTGCGGGCGAACCCCGTCTGTGTCCTGCCGAGTCCGGTGGAGGAGTCGCCGACCCCGGCACCGAGCCCGTTGACCGCGCCGTCGATGACCTTGTCCTCGATGACGACCAGCGCCTTGGTGAGCACCTGGCCGGGTCGCATGAACAGGCCCTCGTTGATCTCGTTGCCGTACAGCTCGTTGCGGGCCGTGTTGGTGACGAGGTTGCCCTTGGGCGCGGTGCGCGCCACGGGCTTGCGCAGGTACATGAACCAGGCCAGGGCGACGCCCAGGACCAGCACGACCAGGGCGGCGATGCCGTAGGGCGCGGTGAAGGCGTGGCCCACGGTGAAGTGGTGCGGCTCGGCGCCGATGGCCGGGGCGAGGAAGCCCGCGAACCGGTCGCCGAAGACCAGGAAGGCGCCGAGGGCGACCGACCCGATCGACAGCACCACCATGGGGGCGGTCATGCTCACCGGCGACTCGTGCGGGTGCACGCCGTCGTCCCAGCGCTTCTTGCCGAGGAAGGTCATGAAGACCATCCGCGACATGTAGAAGGCGGTGAGCGCGGCGCCCACGATGATCGCGGTGCCGAAGACCGCCCCGGCGGTTCCGCCGAGGCCGAAGGCGGCGGAGATGATGCTCTCCTTGGTCCACCAGCCGGACAGGAACGGGACACCGATGATGGCGAGGTAGCCGAGGCCGAAGGTGGCGAAGGTGATCGGCATCTTCGACGCCAGGCCGCCGTACCTGCGCATGTCGACGTCGTCGTTCATGCCGTGCATGACCGAACCGGCTCCCAGGAACAGCCCGGCCTTGAAGAAGCCGTGCGTGATCAGGTGGGCGATGGCGGCGACGTAGCCGACCGGGCCGAGCCCGGCGGCCAGCACCATCATGCCGATCTGGCTCATGGTGGAACCGGCCAGGGACTTCTTGATGTCGTCCTTGGCCGAGGCGATCAGGCCGCCCGCGAGCATGGTGGCGGCGCCGACCGTCATGACGACCGTCTGCGCCACCGGGGCGCCCTCGAAGATCGGTCCGGCGCGCACGATCAGGTACACACCGGCGGTGACCATGGTGGCGGCGTGGATGAGCGCCGACACCGGGGTCGGGCCCTCCATGGCGTCCAGCAACCACGCCTGGAGCGGGAGCTGCGCGGACTTGCCGCAGGCGCCCAGGAGCAGCAGGAGGCCGATGGCCAGGAGGATGCCGTCGCTGGCACCGGGGACGGCCGCGAAGACGTCGCTGAAGCTCACCGCGCCGAGCACGGTGAACATGATCATGATCGCCACGAGCAGGCCGATGTCGCCGACCCGGTTGATCAGGAACGCCTTCTTGGCGGCGGTGGCCGCCGTGGGCTTGTACTGCCAGAACCCGATGAGCAGGTAGGACGCGAGGCCCACACCCTCCCAGCCGAGGAAGAGCAGCACGAAGTTGTCCGCGAGGACCAGCACGAGCATGGCCGCGACGAACAGGTTGAGGTAGGCGAAGAACCGCCGCCTGCCCGGGTCCTCGGCCATGTAGCCGAGGGAGTAGACGTGGATGAGCGAGCCCACGAAGGTGATCAGCAGGACGAAGCTGATCGAGAGCGGGTCCACCAGGAGGTTGATCCGGGCGGAGAAGTCACCCGACGCGAACCACTCGTAGACCGGAACGGAGACGCTCCGCTCGGCCGCGCCCCGGCCGAGGAGGTCGAACAGGGCGAGGACCGCCCAGACGAAGGAGCCGATCGGCAGGGCGGTGGCCAGCAGCGGCCCCCACCCGTTGGTGCGCCGCCCGCCCAGCAGCAGGATCGCCGCGCCCACGAGTGGCAGGGCGATCAGGAGCCAGGCGTTCGACAGCACCGCGCTGTCGGCCGTGGTCGCCACCACGGGTTCGGCGGCGAGGTACGCGTGATGTTGTGTCACTGCCACGTCGCCTTCTAGTGCTTGAGCAGGTTCGCGTCATCGAGCGACGCGGACCTGCGGGTTCGGAAGATCTGCATGATGATCGCGAGGCCCACGACCACCTCGGCGGCGGCCACGACCATCACGAAGAAGGCGACGACCTGCCCCTCGATGTCACCGTGCATCCGGGCGAACGCGACGAACGCCAGGTTGCAGGCGTTGAGCATGAGCTCCACGCACATGAAGACGATGATCGCGTTGCGCCGGACGAGGACGCCGACCGCGCCGATGGTGAACAGAAGCGCCGCGAGGACGATGTAGTTCATCGGGTCCACGAGGACTCGACCTCCTGTCCGTTTCCGTTGCCGTTCTCTTCGCCGTCGGTGGTGGCGGATGAGCCGCTGTCACCGTCGTCGGCGGGGCCGTCCTCCTGGTCGGCGGTGAGCCCGCCCTCCTTGGAGTCGGTCGAGTCCGACGCCCCTCCGGGGAGTGCGGACCGCCCGGTCTGGACCTCCATCGGCACCCCCGACTGGTACTCGGGGTCGCGGGCGGCCAGGACGGGGTTGAGCGAGAGCTTCGAGACCGAGCCGTCGGGCAGCAGCGCGGGCATGTCGATCGCGTTGTGCCGGGCGTAGGTGCCGGGTCCGGGCAGCGGGGTCGGGTGGTCGCCCCTGATGCGGTCCTCGGAGATCTCCCGCTGGGTGCGGCGCCTGCCCGTGCGGGCGGTGTGCGCGAGCACCATGGCGCCGAGCACCGAGGTCACGAGCAGCGCGGCGGTGGCCTCGAAGGCCACCACGTAGCGCAGCAGGAGTTCGCTGGCGATCCACGGGATGGTGCCGCCGACCGGCGTGGCCGCGGCGGCGATCCCGGCCGGGTCGCCCACGGCGATCCGGGTGATCCCCGTGGTCAGGGCGCCGACGAAGCAGATCGCCACGATCGCGGTCATGAGCCGCTGTCCGCGCAGGGTCTCCACGAGGGAGTCCGCGGAGCTGACGCCCACGAGCATCAGGACGAACAGGAACAGCATCAGGACGGCGCCGGTGTAGACGACGATCTGGACGACCATCAGGAACGGCGCCTCGTTGATGCCGTAGAAGATCGCCAGTCCGACCATGGCCAGCGCCATCGACATGGCCGAGTGCACGGCCTTGCGGGAGAAGACCACGCCCAGGGCGCCGAGCACGACGATCGTGCCCAGGACCCAGAAGACCGTGGCCTCACCGGAGCCGATGGGCGCCGCCGCGGCGAGGTGCTGCGCGGGGGAGGCGGGGGTGAGCGGGATCAACTGACCGCCCCCGTGTTCTCCGGCCGGTCCTGGGTTCCGTGCTCACCGCGCCCGGTGGCGTAGTAGTCGAGGTCGCTGTCCCCGAGGCGCATCGGGTGGGGCGGCTGCTCCATGCCCTCGCGCAGCGGGGCGAGCAGCTGCTCCTTGGTCCAGATCAGGCTCTGCCTGCTGTCGTCGGCCAGCTCGTACTCGTTGGTCATGGTGAGCGCCCGGGTGGGGCAGGCCTCCACGCACAGACCGCACAGGATGCACCGCAGGTAGTTGATCTGGTAGACGCGTCCGTACCGCTCACCGGGCGAGTACCGGTCGTCGTCGGTGTTGTCTCCCGCCTCCACGTAGATGGCGTCGGCCGGGCAGGCCCAGGCGCAGAGTTCGCACCCGATGCACTTCTCCAGGCCGTCGGCCCACCGGTTCAGCTGGTGCCTACCGTGGAAGCGCGGCGCCGTGGGGCGCTTGACCTCCGGGTACTCGACGGTGGGCACCTTCTTGAACATCGTGTGGAAGGTGACACCGAAACCCTTGACGGGGTTGAGCCACTCAAGCACCGGTAACCTCCCCCTTCTTCTCGTTGCGTTCGGCGGTGGCGGCCGAGGCCGTCCGCGACGGTTCGGCGAGCACGCTGCTGCCGTAGTGGGCGGCGGTGCTCGGGGGCACCGGGAACCCGCCGAAGGAGGGTTCCTTGTGGGCGCGGCGCGCGTTCTCGGCGCGCTGGCGGGCCTCCTCCGCGCGCTCGCGGCGCACGAAGCGGACCCAGGCGGCGATGGCCGCGACGGTGGCGATGGTGAAGGCCGCGACCACACCGGCGATGACCAGCGGGTGCGCCTCGTCGAGGACGAGCATGCGGACGACGGCCACACCGGTGATCCACACGAGCTGGATCGGGATGAGCACCTTCCAGCCGAGCTTCATGAGCTGGTCGTACCGGACGCGCGGGAGGCTGCCCCGGGCCCAGATGAACAGGAACATGACGGCGACGAACTTGAGCAGCCACCACAGGGCGGGCCACCAGCCCTCGTTGGCGCCCGGGAGGATCGCGGTGACCCCGGGCGGGGCGTACCAGCCGCCGAGGAAGAGCGTCACGGACACGGCCGCGACGGTGCACATGTTCACGTACTCCGCGAGGAAGAACATCGTGAACTTCATCGACCCGTACTCGGTCATGAAGCCGCCGACGATCTCGCCCTCCCCCTCCGCCAGGTCGAACGGGAGCCGGTTGGTCTCGCCGACCATCGTGACGATGTAGATGAGGAAGGAGGGCAGGAGCAGCACCGCGAACCACAGGTTCTCCTGGGCCGCGACGATGCCGGAGGTGGTGAGCGTGCCCGCCATGATGAAGACCGCGACGAAGGACAGGCCCATCGCGATCTCGTAGCTGATCACCTGCGCGGAGGCGCGCAGGCCGCCGAGCAGGGCGTACGGCGACTGGGAGGCCCAGCCGCCGAGCACGAACCCGTAGACGCCGAGCGCCGCGGTGGCCAGGACCAGCAGCGCCGCGATCGGCAGGTCGGTGAGCTGGAGCGGGGTCATGACCCCGAACATGTTCACCTCGGGCCCGATCGGGATGACCGAGAAGGCGAGGAACGCGGGGATCGCCGCGATCATCGGCGCCGCGATGTAGACGAACCGGTCCACCCCGCGCGGGATCAGGTCCTCCTTGAGGGAGAGCTTGATGCCGTCGAACAGGGACTGGAGGAGGCCGAAGGGGCCCATCCGGTTGGGTCCGTGGCGCTGCTGCATCCGGCCCATGACCTTGCGGTCGGCCATGATCATCATGAGCACGCAGATCATCAGGAAGACGAAGATCGCGAGCGCCTTGATGGTGGTGATCCACCACGGGTCGTTCCCGAAGGCGCTCAGGGTGCTCTCCGAGGCCAGTACGGCCGCGCGCGGATCGAGAGCGGCGGGGGTCACTGCTGCCTCCCGTTGGTGGTGGGCGCGGCCAGGATGACCGTCTGCCCGGCGGTGCCGCCCAGGTCACGGCGGATGTCGCAGCCGTGGGCGTTGGCCGGGAGCCAGACGACCCGGTCGGCGATGTCGGTGACGACCACGGGGACGGTCACCGAACCCCGCTCCCCCGTGACGCGGAGCGAACCGCCGTCGGGGACCCCGACCTCGTCGGCCGTGGCCTTGGACAGGTAGGCGCGCGGCTGGCGGGCGGTCCCGGCGAGGTAGGGCTCGCCGTCCTCCATCCGGCCGGTGCCCAGGAGCTGCCGCCACGTGGACAGCAGGGCCTGGCCCGGGGCGGGCGCGGGCAGCTCGGCCGGACGCACGGAGGGTCCGGCGGGCCGGTCACCCACCCACATGCCCAGCTCCAGGAGTTCGTCGTAGGCGCTGGCGGCGTCCGGCAGGCCCAGGTGGACGTCCATCTCGTTGGCGATCGCGGACAGTACCCGCAGGTCGGAGAGGGCACCGGGCACCTTGAGCGCGTCACCGAAGGGCCGGTGGCGGCCCTCCCAGTTGACGAAGGTCCCGGACTTCTCCGCGACGGCGGCCACCGGCAGCACCACGTCGGCGCGGTCGGTGACGTCGCTGGCGCGCAGTTCGAGGCTGACCACGAACGGCACCCTCGCCAGGGCCTCGCGGGCGGCGTCCGGGTCGGGCAGGTCGTCCAGCTCGACCCCGGCGATGACCAGGGCGTCCAGCTCACCGGACGCGGCCGCCGCGATGATCGCGTCGGTGTCGCGGCCGGGGGTCCCGGGCAGCGCGCCGACGTTCCACACGCGGGCCACCTCGGCGCGGGCCGAGTCGTCGGCGACCGGACGGCCCCCGGGCAGCAGGCCCGGAAGCGCGCCGGCGTCGATCGCGCCCCGCTCACCGGCGCGACGCGGAACCCAGGCGAGCCGGGCTCCGGTGCGCTCGGCCAGCGCGGAGACGGCGGTCAGGGCGCCGGGGACGGCGGCGAGCCGCTCACCGACCAGGATGACGGAGCCCTCCTGGCCGATCGCCTCGACCACCTCGGGGTGGTCGGCGTCCAGGGCGTTGAGGACGCGGGCCTCGTCGCCGGGGACGCTCCGGACCAGGGTGCCGGAGGTCTTGGTGAGACCGAGGCTGGCGTGGGAGGCGATCGAGTAGACCTTCAGCCCCCGCTTGCGCGACCCCTTGCGCAGGCGCAGGAAGGTGGAGGGCGACTCGTCCTCCGGCTCGAACCCGGCCAGCAGGACGGCGGGCGCCTTCTCCAGGGCGGTGAAGTCCACGCCCACCGGGGTCCCCGCCACGTGGGCGGCGAGGAAGGCGGACTCCTCGGCGGAGTGCTCGCGGGCGCGGGCGTCCACGTCGTTGGTGCCCAGGGCCACGCGCGCGAACTTGGCGTAGGCGTAGGCGTCCTCGTAGGTCAGGCGGCCGCCGACCAGGACCCCCACGTTGCCGCGCGCGGCGCCCAGCCCCTGCGCGGCGATGCTGATCGCCTCGGGCCAGGAGGCGAACTCCAGGGCCCGGGAGTCCTCGTCTCGGACCAGGGGGCGGGAGAGGCGGTCGGACCGGGTGGCGTAGGTGAACGCCCACCGGCCCTTGTCGCAGTTCCACTCCTCGTTGACCTGCGGGTCGTCCCCGGCCAGCCGCCGGGTGACCTTGCCCCGCCGGTGGTCGGTGCGCTGGGCGCAACCGCCCGCGCAGTGCTCGCACACGCTCGGTGTGGAGACCAGGTCGAAGGGGCGGGACCGGAACCGGTAGGCCGATCCGGTGAGCGCGCCCACCGGGCAGATCTGCACGGTGTTGCCGGAGAAGTAGGAGTCGAAGGCCTCCCCCTCGGCGATGCCGACCTGCTCCTTGGCGCCGCGCTCCATCAGCTCGATGAGCGGGTCGCCCGCGATCTGCGCCGCGAAGCGGGTGCAGCGGGCGCACTGGATGCAGCGTTCGCGGTCCAGCAGCACCCCGGTGGAGAGCGCGATCGGCTTGGGGAAGGTCCGCTTGACGTCGACGAACTCGCTCTCCCCCTGGCCCGTGGACATGGCCTGGTTCTGGAGGGGGCACTCGCCGCCCTTGTCACAGACCGGGCAGTCCAGCGGGTGGTTGATCAGGAGGAACTCCATGATCCCGCGCTGGGCCCGCTCCGCCACCTCGGAGGTGAGGTGGGTGTTGACCACCATCCCCTCCATGACGGTGATGGTGCAGGAGGCCTGCGGCTTGGGCATCCCGCGCCCGTTGCCCATGTCGGGGATCTCCACCAGGCACTGGCGGCAGGCCCCGACCGGGTCGAGCAGCGGGTGGTCGCAGAACCGGGGGATCTGGATGCCGAGCAGCTCGGCGGCCCGGATCAGCAGGGTGCCCTTGGGAACCCTGATCTGGAAACCGTCGATGGTGACGGTGATCAGGTCCTCCGGGGGCGGGGCGGGCGAGGACCCGCCTGAGGTGTTGGAGGTGACGGTCACCGGTTCCCTCCCTCTTCCGTGGTCGGCCGGTCCGCCCAGAGGGTGGACCTGGAGTGGTCGAAGGGGCAGCCGCCCTTCTCGAAGTGGTCGACGTACTCCTGGCGGAAGTGCTTGATCGACGACATGACGGGGCTGGTGGCTCCGTCGCCCAGCGCGCAGAAGGAGCGGCCGAGCAGGTTGTCGCAGATCTGGAGCAGCTTGTCGATGTCGGCCTCGGTGCCCTCGCCCCGCTCCAGGCGGTCCAGGACCTGGACCATCCAGAAGTTGCCCTCGCGGCAGGGAGTGCACTTGCCGCAGGACTCGTGGGCGTAGAAGGCGATCCAGCGGCCGACGGCGCGGACCACGCAGGTGGTCTCGTCGAAGATCTGGAGGGCACGGGTGCCGAGCATGGACCCGGCGGCGCCCACCGACTCGAAGTCGAGCGGGGTGTCCAGGTGCTCCTCGGTGAAGATCGGAGTGGAGGAGCCGCCCGGCGTCCAGAACTTGAGCCGGTGTCCCTCGCGGACACCGCCCGCCATGTCCAGGAGCTCGCGCAGGGTGATCCCGAGCGGGGCCTCGTACTGGCCGGGGTTGGTGACGTGCCCGGACAGGGAGAAGAAGCCGAACCCGGCGGACTTCTCGGTGCCCATGGACGTGAACCACTCGGCGCCGTTGGCGACGATCCCGGGGACGCTGGCGATGGACTCGACGTTGTTCACCACGGTGGGCGAGGCGTAGAGCCCGGCCACCGCGGGGAACGGCGGCTTGAGGCGGGGCTGGCCCCGGTAGCCCTCCAGGGAGTCCAGGAGGGCGGTCTCCTCACCGCAGATGTAGGCGCCCGCCCCGGCGTGCACGACGACGTCGAGGTCGAAGCCGCTACCGAGGATGTCCTTGCCGAGCAGCCCGGCGGCGTAGGCGTCGGCCACCGCCTGGCGCAGGCGGCGGATGACGTGGACGACCTCGCCGCGCACGTAGATGAAGGCCTGGTTGGACTTGATCGCGTACGAGGCGATCGCCACCCCCTCCACCAGCACGTGGGGGTTGGCGAGCATGAGCGGGATGTCCTTGCAGGTGCCCGGCTCGGACTCGTCGGCGTTGACGACGAGGTAGCGCGGGTTGGGGTTGTCCTTGGGCAGGAACCCCCACTTCATCCCGGTGGGGAAGCCCGCGCCGCCGCGGCCGCGCAGACCGGACTGCTTGACCAGGTCCACGATGGAGTCGGGCTCCATGGTCAGCGACTTCCGCAGTGCCTCGTAGCCGCCGGTGGCCCGGTAGCCGTCGATCGTGAAGGAGTCGGGCCGGTCCCAGTTCTGGGACAGGATCGGGGTCAGGGTGGTCACTTGGCGCCCTCCTCACCCTGGTCGGGGCGGGTGGGGAGGTTGTTCGGGTCGGGCGCGGTCCAGCCGTTGCGCTCCGCGATCCGGAGTCCGGCCAGTGACGGGCCGGCCGCCTGCACGCCCTCGCCCGCGCGGCCGTCGTCGAACCCGGCGAGCACGCGCGAGGCCTGCTTCCAGGTGCACAGGCTGGCGGGGCCACGCGTGGGGGCCACGTCCTTGCCCAGACGCAGGTCGTCCACCAGCTGCTTGGCGGTGGCCGGGGTCTGGTTGTCGAAGAACTCCCAGTTGACCATCACGACCGGCGCGAAGTCGCAGGCGGCGTTGCACTCGACGTGCTCCAGGGTGACCTTCCCGTCCCCGGTGGTCTCCGCGTTGGCCACGTCCAGGTGCTCCTTGAGGGCGGAGAAGATCTCGTCGCCGCCCATCACCGCGCACAGGGTGTTGGTGCACACGCCCACCTGGTAGTCGCCGCCGGGTTCGCGGCGGTACATGGTGTAGAACGTGGCGACCGCCCTGACCTCGGCGAGCGTGATGTCCAGCTGGTCGGCGCAGAACCGCATGCCCTCCGCGCTGACGTGCCCCTCCTCGGCCTGCACCAGGTGCAGGAGCGGGAGCAGCGACGAACGCGGCTTCGGGTAACGGCTGATGATCTCCTTGGCGTCCTGCTCCAGACGCGCCACGACCTCGTCGGTGAAGACCCCGGGGGTCTCCACGGGTGTGTTCTCGTTGGTCTCGCTCACCGGTCCACGCCTCCCATCACCGGGTCGATACTGGCCACGGCCGCGATGACGTCCGCCACCGTCCCGCCCTCGCACATGGCGGCGACGGCCTGGAGGTGGGTGAAGGACGGGTCGCGGAAGTGCACGCGGTAGGGGCGGGTGCCCCCGTCGCTGACCGCGTGGCAGCCGAGCTCGCCCTTGGCGCTCTCCACCGCCACGTAGGCCTGGCCCGCGGGGACCCGGAAGCCCTCGGTGACCAGCTTGAAGTGGTGGATCAGCGCCTCCATCGAGCCGCTCATGATGTGCGCGATGTGGTCCGGCGAGTTGCCCATGCCGTCCGGGCCGAGCGCCAGCTTGGCGGGCCAGCCGATCTTGGCGTCCTCGATCATCACCGGGCCGGGCTGGAGCTTGTCCAGGCACTGCTCGACGATCTTGAGGCTCTCCTCCATCTCGGCGATGCGCACCCGGTAGCGGGCGTACACGTCACCGCCGTCGGAGACCGGGACGTCGAACTCGTAGTCCTCGTAGCCGCAGTAGGGCTTGGCCTTGCGCAGGTCCCAGGCCAGGCCCGAGGCGCGCACGAGCGGCCCGGTGATACCGAGCGCCATGCAACCGGGCAGGTTGAGGTACGCGACGTCCTTGGTGCGGGCCAGGTAGACGGGGTTCTCGTCCAGGAGCTTGCGCATGGTCCCGATGCGCTCGGGCATCTCCTTGAGCAGCTCACGGATCTTGCCCACGGCGCCGGGCGGCAGGTCCTGCGCCACCCCGCCGGGCCGGATGTAGGCGTGGTTCATCCTCAGGCCCGTGACGAGCTCGAAGATGTCCAGGATCATCTCGCGCTCACGGAAGCCGTTGGTCATCACCGTGGTGGCGCCCAGCTCCATGCCGAACGTCGCCATGGCCACGAAGTGCGAGGCCATCCGGTTGAGCTCCATGAGCATCACGCGGATGACGCTGGCGCGCTCGGGCACGCGGTCGGTGATGTCGAGCAGCTTCTCGACCGCCAGGCAGTACGCCGTCTCGTTGAAGAGCGGCGTGAGGTAGTCCATGCGGGTCACGAACGTGGTGCCCTGCGTCCACGTCCGGTACTCCATGTTCTTCTCGATGCCGGTGTGCAGGTAGCCGATGCCCACGCGGGCCTCGGTACAGGTCTCGCCGTCGAGCGTGAGGATCAGGCGGAGCACGCCGTGGGTGGAGGGGTGCTGGGGGCCCATGTTGACGACAAGGCGTTCGGCGCTGGTGCCCTGGGCCTTCTCGATGACGTCGTCCCAGTCCCCACCGGAGGCGTCGATGTAGTCCTCGGTGACGGTCATGCCGTGCCTCCCTTCTGGAGGGGCCTTCGTGTGGCTGGTGTGGTGGCCGCGCGGATCACGTGTAGGACCGCCGCTCGTCCGGCGGGGGCACCGTGGCGCCCCGGTACTCGACCGGGATGCCGCCCAGCGGGTAGTCCTTGCGCTGGGGGTGGCCATGCCAGTCGTCGGGCATCTGGATGCGGGTCAGCGACGGGTGGCCGTCGAAGACGATCCCGAAGAAGTCCCAGGCTTCGCGCTCGTGCCAGTCGTTGGTCGGGTAGGCCGACACGATCGAGGGGATGTGCGGGTCCGCGTCGGGGCAGGTGGTCTCGACCCGGATCACGCTGTTGTGGGTGATCGACCGGAAGTGGTACACCGCGTGCAGCTCGCGTCCGGCGTCCTCCAGGTAGTGGACGCCGACCACGCCCGTGCACAGCTCGTACCGGAGCGCGGGGTCGTCGCGCAGGACGCGGACCAGCTCCAGCAGGGCCTCGCGGCGCACGTGGAAGGTGATCTCACCACGGTCGACCTCCACCCGTTCGACCTCGGCCTCGCGGCCGATCGCGGTGAGAGCCGCCTCGAGGTCGTCGGCGACCCTGTCGAAGTCGGCGGTGCGCGGGTCGTCGGGGTCCGTGAAGGGGCGCTGGCTCTGGGCGGGAGCGCTCCCCCGCACCTGGAGGCCACCGAATCCGGAGGTGTCGCCCGAGGTCTGGGCGCCGAACATGCCGGTGCGCCTGACCGGTGCGGCCAAGCGCTCGCGACCGAGCTGGTCGGGGAGGTTCTCCGCCGCCTCGTCGCGCTCGTTCTCGTTGCTCATGTCAGTCCTTGGTCACCAGGGGCAGCGAACGGCGGAGCAGGCGCTCCTCGGTCTCGGTGATCTCCTGCTCGCGGTGGGCACCGAGCTTGGTGTTCTGCACCTTGTCGTGGAGCTTGAGCACGGCGTCCAGGAACATCTCCGGCCTGGGCGGACAGCCCGGCAGGTAGATGTCGACCGGGACGATGTGGTCCACGCCCTGGACGATCGCGTAGTTGTTGAACATGCCGCCGCTGGAGGCGCAGACGCCCATCGCGATGACCCACTTGGGTTCGGGCATCTGGTCGTAGATCTGGCGCAGGACCGGGGCCATCTTCTGGCTGACCCGTCCGGCCACGACCATGAGGTCGGCCTGGCGCGGGGTGGCGCCGAACTTCTCCATGCCGAACCGGGCGAGGTCGTAGTGGGGGCCGCCGACCGCCATCATCTCGATGGCGCAGCAGGCCAGCCCGAACGTGGCGGGCCACATGGACGACTTGCGGGCCAGGCCGACGACCTGTTCGACCGTGGTGAGCGCGACTCCGGCTGGCAGCTTCTCTTCGATACCCATCAGCTGCGGACCTCCTCGGGGGTGGGCGGCTGGGTGTGTTCGGGGGCTTGGGGGGTCAGCTGGATCAGTCCCATTCGAGGCCTCCGCGGCGCCACTCGTAGGCGTAGGCGATGGAGACGTTCACGAGGAAGAGGATGATCGCGATGACGCCGAACCAGCCGAGGGCGTCGAAGTGCACGGCCCACGGGATGAGGAAGATGATCTCGATGTCGAAGACGATGAACATCATCGCCGTCATGTAGTACTTGACGGTGAAGCGGCCACCGCCCGCGGGCTGCGGGGTCGGTTCGATTCCGCACTCGTACGCCTGCATCTTGGCCCGGTTGTACCGCTTGGGTCCCATGACCGCACCGGCGACCATCGACAGGACGACGAAAGCGGCGCCGATCCCACCGAGCACGAATATCGGTGTGTACAGCTCCACGGCTCACCCTCCTCCACTGAATGGCTGGTCGGAGCGCGCGACCGGCTGACTTGTGAACGTTTTCACGTGCTTCTCTCGGCTCTTCCCGAAATGTCTTGTGGTGTGGCCGGACCGCGGAGAAACGGCGGTCCGGCCGTGCGTGTGCGCGCCCTCGCCCGCTAGGCGGCGGGCGCCATCCTGGACAGGCCGTTGATGACCCGGTCCATGGCGTCGCCCTTGCTCGGCTCCGTGAGGTTGGCGAGCATCTTCAGCACGAACTTCATGAGCGTGCGCTGACGCAGTCCGTACTTGGTCGCGTACTTCATGAACTCGGGCTGGCCGATGACCTTCACGAAGTAGCGGCCCAGCGTGTAGTAGCCGCCGTAGGTGTCGGCGAGGACCTCCGGGTACCGCAGCAGTGCGCGTTCGCGCGTCTGCTGGGTCGGACGGCCGTGCGCCTGCACGATCACGTCGGCGGCGATCTGCCCGGCCTCCATGGCGTAGGCGATGCCCTCACCGTTGAAGGGGTTGACCATGCCGCCCGCGTCGCCGACCAGCAGCAGGCCGCGCGCGTAGTGCGGGACCCGGTTGAAGCCCATCGGCAGCGCGGCGCCGAGGATCTTGCCCTTCTGGTTCTCCTCGGTGAAGCCCCACTCCTCGGGCATGGACTCGGTCCACCGGCGCAGGAGCTTGCGGTAGTCCACGTCCTGGAAGGCGGACGTGGAGTTGAGGATGCCGAGGCCGACGTTGCTGGTGCCGTCGCCGACACCGAACACCCACCCGTAGCCGGGCAGGAGGACGTCCTTGTCCCCGCTGCGGTCCCACAGCTCCAGCCAGGACTCCAGGTAGTCGTCCTCGTGGCGGGGGCTCTCGAAGTAGGTGCGCACGGCCACGCCCAGGGGCCGGTCGTCGCGCTTGCGGATGCCCATGGCGACGGAGAGCCGGGAGGAGTTGCCGTCGGCGGCCACGACCAGCGGCGCCCGGAAGGTCACGGGTTCGCGGTCGGCGTTCTTGGCGTGCACTCCGACGATCCGGTTGCTGCGCTCGTCCATGAGCGGCCCGGTGACGTTGGTGCGTTCCAGGAGCTTGGCACCGGCGGACACGGCCCGGTTGACCAGGATCTGGTCGAAGTCGAGGCGCGTGCGCACGAGGCCAAAGCCCGGATAGGAACCGAGGTCGGGCCAGGGCAGTTCGAGACGCACGCCGGCCCCGACGATGCGCAGGCCGTGGTTCTTGATCCACCCCTCGTCCTCGAAGGTGATCCCCATGGAGGTGAGCTGTTTCACCGCCCTCGGGGTGAGGCCGTCGCCGCAGACCTTCTCCCTGGGGAAGGAGGTCTTCTCCAGGAGCAGGACGTCAAGCCCGGCCTGGGCCAGGTAGTAGGCGGTGGTGGAGCCAGAAGGGCCAGCGCCGACGACGATGACGTCGGCGTCGTACTCGATCCGTTCCCGGCCTCTGGGAGAGGAGGTGGCTGTCTCGCTCACGGATGTGTCCTCGACTACTCGCGCGGTACACCGTGGCGGGTCAGTGCGGGTTCGACCCGCTCACGGGGGGTGCAATGGGTTGTTTGGGGACTTCCGACATATCCGACATGGGTCTTGTGTCATAAGCCTCGTGGCCTTGTGAAGCACTTCACAAGCCACTTTTCCGCAGTCTAGACCCTCACGAGCCAGGAGGCGACCCCCGGGGGGCATTCTTCAGAAAATCGGATATTGAGCCCACAAGCCTCCACACACCCACCAAAGCCGTCACAAACAGTCAAAAGCGCAGCTAGCGCCACCTGCTGAACACCTGGTGACCCATGGGTAACAGAAAAACCCCAAGGAACAGATCATTCCTTGGGGTTTGCGTACTTTTTAAGTTAGAAGAGAAGACTTTCGCCTTGTGAGTGCTATGTCTGTTTTTACTTCTCGCGGAAGCCGCGGTGCAGCGCCACTGTGCCCAGCGTCAGGTTGCGCCACGCGACCCGCGACCATCCGGCGCCCTGGAGGTACTTCGACAGCTCCGCCTGGTCGGGCCAGGCCATGATCGACTCCGACAGGTAGTCGTAGGCCTCGGAGCGCCCGGAGAACGCGCCGGCGATCTTCGGCAGCGCCGCCATCAGGTAGGTCGAGTACAGCTTGTCCACGAACTCCACCGGGATGTGGCTGAACTCGCAGATGACCAACCGGCCGCCGACCCTGGTCACCCGGCGCAGCTCCCGCAGCGCCTGGTCGACGTCGGCGACGTTGCGCAGACCGAAGGAGATCGTCACCGCGTCGAAGGTCTCGTCGGCGAAGGGCAGCGAGAGCGCGTCCCCGGCCACGAAGGTCACCCCTGCGCGCGAGGCGCCGCCCCGGCGCCGGGCCCCGTTCTGGAGCATCCCCAGAGAGAAGTCACAGGCGATCACGCGGGCGCCCTTCTTGATGAAGGACTCCGAGGAGGTTCCGGTACCCGCGGCCAGGTCCAGCACCAGTTCGCCGCTGTGGGCGTCGACCGCGTCGACCACCGCGCGTCGCCAGACGCGGTCCTGGCCGAGCGAGATGACGTCGTTGACGAGGTCGTAGTTCTCTGCGATGCCGTCGAACATCGCGGCGACGTCCTGGGGCTTCTTGTCGAGCTTCGCGCGGGTCATGGCACCAGCCTAAGGGTGGCCGGACAGCGCGGAGGACCGGGCCGCACAGGAGCCCGGAAGGGCACTGACCAGGCAGACGGTCGATTACTTGACGTAGTCAAAGGCATACTCCGTGCAATGATGTGGTAACCGAAACCACCACCGCGCGCCCGAGGAGTCCCGTGAAACCGGCCCGATCGTTCGTCGCCCTGACGATGAGCTCCCTTCTCCTGTTCCCGCTGGGGGTCGCGACCGCCGCGCCCGCCCTCGCCGCACCCCACCAAGGCGTGGTCAGCGAACAGCCGGTCCAGTGGACCCCGCACGTCCTGGACGGGACGGTCAAGGACATCCTCCGGATCGGCGACACCGTCGTGGTGGGCGGGGAGTTCCAGAGCGTGTCCGACGCCGACGGCGCCCGGACCCACAACCGGCGCAACCTGTTCGCCTTCCGGCACGGCACCGGCGAACTCCTGCCCGGCTTCGCCCCGCAGGTGGACGGCACCGTCAACACCCTGGCCGAGGGCCCGAACGGGTCGCTGATCATCGGCGGCCAGTTCCAGCGGGTCAACGGTTCGGCCAGCCGTGGGATCGCGCGCGTCGACGCCAGGACCGGCCGGAACGTCTCCGGCTTCGGCGCCAAGCTGGACGACGGGAGCGTGTACCGGCTCGCCAGCGACGGACGCCAGGTCTACGTCGGCGGCAACTTCACCGGAGTGAGCGGACAGGAGCGCACCGGGCTGGCCCGGATCGACCCCGCGACCGGCCGGGTGGACGCGGGCTTCACCCCGACCATCTCCGAACAGCGCCGGGGCGTCCTGCGCGTGCAGGAGCTGGCCCTGAGCCCGGACGGCCGCAGGCTCGCCATCAACGGGACGTTCACGAAGGTCGACGGCCTGGACCGGTACCAGATCGCCATGATCGACACCGCGAAGGGGGCGCCCACCACCTGGTCGACCTCGGCTTACGAGGCGGAGTGCGACTACTCGGCCATCCACACCTACATGCGGCAGATGGACTTCGCCCCGGACGGCTCCTACTTCGCCGTGGTGACGGGGGGCGGGCCGGAGGTGAAGCCCGGCCTCTGCAAGTCCACGGCCCGGTTCGAGAACACCGACGCCGCGAACTCCGACCCCACCTGGTCCAACCTGACCGGCGGGGACACCCTGTACTCGGTCGAGGTCACCTCGTCCGCCGTCTACGTGGGCGGCCACCAGCGCTGGATGGACAACGAGAAGGGCGCCCTGAACCCCGGTCCGGGCTCGGTCGCCCGCGAGGGCATCGCCGCAGTGAACCCCGACACGGGCCGGGCGCTGCCCTGGAACCCGGGGCGCTCGCGGGGCCACGGCGTGGAGGCGTTGCACGCGACCTCCGACGGCCTCTACGTCGGCAGTGACACCGATCGGCTGGCGGGCGAGTACCACGCGCGTCTGGGGATGTTCCCGGCCCTGTGAGGGGCCGGCGTCAGGTGAGCGCCTGACGAGGAGTGGCCACGGGGTGGTGTCCGAGCGGTCGGACCACCGCCCCGTCGGTCACTTCTGGGTGTTCTCGGACTCCTGGGCGCGCAGGATCTCGTCCTGGATCTCGTCCTCCCGGGCCGCGCCGCCCTCCAGGCGGTCCCCCACGGCCTTGTCCTGTTCCTGACGCTTCTTCGACCAGTCGTCGACCGAGGCCGACATCTGGTCGCGCCACTTGGAAAGGAGAACGTAGGAAGCGAGGCCGCTGATCAGCCACGCGAGAACCAACGCGATCCACGAGCGCGCGCCGAAGAGGTAGACGACGCCGAAGGCGCCCGCGAACAGCGCCACGCGGGCGGCGGTATAGGTCAGCCAGCTACGCATCAAAAAGCCTCACAACAGACGTTTACCTGCACTAGATTGGGCAGCGAACCCATCCACGCAGATCAGGTGCGTGGACGGCCGAGTCATACGACCGCGGTCGAAGGGGTGGTGTCCCGGATCAGGCAGCCTTACCTCCAGGTTAAGGGCGTGTCTTCGCCGGTCCGCACCAGGGCGGGGTGTGTCCCGTCGCAGGCCGCGCGCGGTCAGCACTGGATTCAGATAGTCATGGGATGTTTGCAATCCCGACAGCCGGGTCTGAACATCACGTTCCGATCACATATCCCCCGCTTCTCCCCCGAACGCCGCAATTTCTCCGAAAACTAGGGAGGAAACGGACCAACTCGTGCACACTAGGGGATCAAACGCCCGCCGCCCCCTCAGTCCAGGCGGGCACGATTGGGGGAATGTGAAGGTGGAACGAGCAAGCGAACGCCTGTTGACCCCCGGGGAAGTGGCCTCACTCTTCCGGGTTGATCCCAAGACCGTGACTCGCTGGGCCGCCTCCGGGCGCATCAGCAGTATTCGGACCCCCGGCGGGCACCGCCGATTCCGGGAGTCCGAGGTACGCGCCCTCCTGCTCGGGGAACCGAGCGAGAGCACCACCTGAAGGACGTTCGGCACGCCCCCGACGGTCCCGGACCCGACGACCCCCGGTGGTCTGCCCCGTACCCGGGCCGGTGTCCCCGGCCGGGAGGGGTCGACAGCGAGAGTAGGCTGGAACCATGGTGTGGCTCGGTGGCCTGATCACGCTCGTGTCGATCGTTCTATGGGTGTACGCGTTCTTCGACGCGTTGACCACCCCTGCCCAGGAGGTCCGTAACCTCCCGAAGGTCCTGTGGCTGGTCGTCATCGCCCTGTTCATGCCCGTGGGTTCGATCCTGTGGCTCTTCCTCGGTCGTCCGCCCAAGCCCGTCTCCGTCCTGGGCAACGCGTCCTCCCCCGCCGAGGCCGCCAGGTCCGTGGACGACCTCGACCCGTCAGACTTCGCCAAGCCCTCGGACAGCCCGCACCCGCTCGGTCCCGACGACGATCCGGAGTTCCTCAAGGACCTCAACCGTCGGATCGATCCGGAGGACTGAGTCTCCGCAGGAGCTGGCACACGCCACACCGCGCGCGACAGTCGCGGAACCCGGAACACACAGGTGGGGCCGTACCCGAACGGGTACGGCCCCACCTTCGTCCCACTGCCCGGACCGGGGTCAGGCGTAGGAGTGCAGCCCGCTGAACACGTAGTTCACGGCGAAGAAGTTGAACATGACGGTGAGGAAGCCGATCACGTTGATCCAGGTCGCCTTCGGACCGCGCCAGCCGCCGGTCGCCCGGGCGTGCAGGTAGGCCGCGTAGATCACCCAGGAGATGAAGGACCACACCTCCTTGGGGTCCCACCCCCAGAACCGGCCCCAGGCCTCGTCCGCCCACACGGAACCGGCGATCACACCGAAGGTCCACAGCGGGAACGCGAAGAGGATGAACCGGTGCGAGATGCGGTCGAGCAGGTCGGAGCTGGGCAGGCGTCCGGAGATGCCCGCCACCTTCTCACCCAGGGCCCGCTTCGCCTCGGCCCGGTGCGCCACCAGGTAGGTGATGCCCGCCGCGCCGGAGACCATGAAGGCGCCACCCGCGATGATCACCGCGGAGACGTGGATCGGCACCCAGTAGGACTGGAGCGCCGGGATCAGCGGGCCCGGGTCCACGTACAGCCACCGCACACCGATACCCAGCAGGATCAGCACCGGGACCAGCACGAACGCGCCGAGGAAGCGGGCCTGGTAGCGCCAGGAGGCGTAGAGCAGCGCGCCGACGGCCACCAGGCACATCGCCACCACGAACTCGAACATGTTGCCCCAGGGCCAACGTCCCGCGGCCAGCCCCCGGGTGATGATCTGGGCGAGGCCCAGCACGAAGCCCAGAGCCGTCACGCCCAGCGCGATCAGGCCGAGGACGCTCTGGGAGGCCTGCGCCTCCCCCTCGTCCGTACGGACGTTGACCTCGATGTCATCGTCGTCGGCGCCCTCGACGGAGCCCGCGCCCACGGGCATGAGGCGTCCGGCCCTGAGCTTGGTGCGCTGTCCGTAGGCGGCCTCGATGGCGAAGAGGAACAGCGCGGCCGCGTACGTCACGATCATCGCGATGATCAACGTGTCACTGGCCGACGCCATCGTCTCGTCCACCGGTCCGGCGAGTGTGTACGTCACCGGTCACTCCCTCTTGTCGTCGACCCTCGCGGGTCGGATGTGGTGTGGGGGCCGTCGTCGGGCTCGCTCCTGAGCCGTCCGGCGAGCCGTTTGGTGATCTCGTGGAACTCGGCGTTGTCACCGGCGACCTCGGTCTTGCCGAGCCCGGCCAGCTCCACGCGGGTGGTGCCGTCCTCCCCCTTGGTCGCGCGCACCCACACACGGCGGGGACGGACGAACAGGGTCAGGAGCAGCCCGGCCACTGCGGCCGTGGCCGCGCCCAGCGCGGGCAGGCGGGCACCGTCCCGGTTGCTCTGGAGCGTGGCGTACTCCTTGTAGCCGGTGAAGGTGATCGAACCGGCCTCGTCGGGCAGCTCCCAGGTGTCGCCCACCGCCATGACGGGGGACTCCCCCAGCGGTTCCATCCCGGCGGTCTGGAGCTGGTAGACCGACTGCGGATCCACCATTCCCATGTCGCCCTGGTAGGCCTCCAGCGTCACCCTCGGGTTCTGCGCCCCGGGGAAGGACGAGACCAGCTCACCGTCGGGGTCCTCGGCCGCGGTGGGCAGGAAGACCCCGACGAAGCCCAGCTCCTCGCCTCCGGTGTCGGGCACCTTCACCACACCGTCGGAGGTGTAGCTCATGGTCTCGCGGTGCAGGAACGGGACCGCCTGGTCGAAGACCAGGTCCCCGTCGCCGTTGCGGACCTCGAACTGGGGCGCGTACCCGTGCCCCAGGAGGTACACCTGGACCCCGTCCACGCTCAGCGGGTGGTTGACCTCCAGGGTGTGCTGCTGCTCCTCGGCGCCGGGCGACTCCGTGTAGCTCAGCTCCGCCACGTAGGACTCGGCCTGTCCCCGCAGGTCCCCGTCGTCGATGAAGGAGGCCTCGAAGCTGTCCAGGTGGATCGTGAACGGCTCGAAGGCGTCGGTGTCGGTCCAGTGCCCCGGATAGATGGCGTCGTAGGAGGGCAGCGTGTTCGCGAACCCGTCCCCCTCGACCAGCAGCATGTTGCCCCGATAGCCGAAGAAGGACCCCGCGGCCAGGGCCAGCAGCAGGGCCAGCAGCGAGAAGTGGAACAGGACGTTGCCCGCCTCGCGCAGGTACCCCGTCTCGGCCGAGACCGAGTCACCGTAGCGCTCGACCCGGTACCCCTTGAGCACCTTGCGGGCCTGTTCCAGGGCGCTCTCCGGCGAGGCCGCGGTGCCGAACCGGGCCACGTACGGCATCCGCCCCAGGTTGCGCGGGGTCGCCACCGGACGCGCCCGTACCGCCTTGGCGTGCACCAGCGCCCGCGGGATCACACACCCGGCCAGCGACACGAACAACAGCAGGTAGATCGCCGCGTACCAGGGCGAGGAGAACACGTCGAACAGGTGGAACCGGTCCAGCCACGGAGCCAGCTCCGGGTTCTCACGGAAGTAGGTGGCGACCTCGTCGACGCTCACCACGTTCTGCGGCAGGATAGACCCCGGGATCGCCCCCACGGCCAGCATGAACAAGAGGATCAGCGCGGTGCGCATCGAGGTGAGCGTGCGCCACACCCACCGGATCCAGCCCACGGGGCCCAGCCCCTTCGGACCCGGTTTCCCGGCCTCGGGCGCCCCCGCCTGGTCGGCGTTCTCGGAGTTCTCGGACGTACGCGTACTCAAGTCAGATCACCGTCTGGAAGTTGGCGGCCCAGCCCTGCATGGCGATGGTCATCTGGGTCCACAGACCCGTCACCATCGCCAGGCCGACCAGGACGAGCATGACACCGCCGATCACGGTGACGGTCCGGGTGTGGCGCTTGAGCCAGCCGAACGCGTTCAGCGCGCGCCGGTAGAGCAGCGACGCCACGATGAACGGCAGGCCCAGCCCGACGCAGTAGACCAGGGACAGGAGCATGCCGCGCCCGGCCCCGCCCTCGATGAAGGCCAGCGTCTGGACGGCAGCCAGGGTCGGGCCGATGCACGGCGTCCAGCCCAGGCCGAAGAGCACACCGAGCAGCGGGGCGCCCGCGAGACCGGCGCGGGGCAGGCGGTGGAAGCGGAACTCCCGTCCCAGCCCGGGCAGCACGCCCATGAAGGCCAGCCCGAGGAGGATCGTGAGCGCGCCGAGCACGCGGGTGATCGGATCGGTGTGGTCCATGAGGAGGTCACCGAGCCAGCCGATGAACCCGCCCACGGCGACGAACACCAGGCTGAACCCGGCGATGAACAGGACGCTGCCGGTGACCATGGTCCAGCGGCGCCCGGCCAGCTCGGCGTCGACGTCGGAGAGCGTGCTCGTGGCGGTCGTGCCCTCGGCGCCCGAGGCGGGGTCGGGGGCCTTCGCCTGACGTTCCCGCACATGGGAGCCGCTCATCCCGGACACGTACGACAGATAGCCGGGGACCAGGGGCAGCACGCACGGGGAGAGGAAGGAGACCAGTCCGGCGGCCAGGGCCAGGGGTGCGGCCAGGAGGAGGGAGCCGGACATCACGGTGGTACCGATCGCGTCCATCAGTCGCCGTTCCCGTCCTGGGCGTCCTCGTCGGAGCCAGGGGCGCTCGCGTCCTCGGAGGGCTCCGCGCCCTCGGAGGGCTCCGCGCCCTCGGTGGGCTCGGCTCCCTCTCCGTAGCCCTCCAGCTCCGAGACCCGGGTCCGCTCCTCTGGATCACCCAGGTCGAACTCCACCACCAACGGGTCGAGCAACCCCGTCAACTGGCCGTACGTCGTCGGACCGATCACCCGCGCCGCGATGTTCCCCTCGGGGTCGATCAGCAGCGTGCTCGGGATCGCCCGCGGCGGCACCGTCTCACGGAACGCCTGCGGGATCTCCCCCGGCTGGTCGTACAGGCTCGGATACTCCACACCCTTGTTCTCGGTGTAGGCGATGGCCGCGGTCTCGTTGTCCTTGATGTTCACGCCCAGGAAGTCCACGCCCAGGTCCCCGTACTCGGCGTGCACCTCGTCCAGCACCGGCTGCTCGGCGCGGCAGGGACCGCACCAGCTCGCCCACACGTTCACCACCAGGATCCGGCCCTCGTACTCCGACAACGACAACTCGTCGCCCTCGAAGGTCGTCCCCGTCACCTCCGGCGCCGCCGCGCGTTCTCCGTCCTCGAAGACCGTGGCGCTGCCGTCACCCGAGATGAACCGGTCCTCCTCGCCCCCGGTCTCGATCTCCGTCCCCCCGGCGCATCCGGACAGGACGAGGACGGCCGCCACCGCGGCGGCCGACAGGGACGGCACGGCACGACGGCGTCGCGTACCTGGGCTGCTACTGGGCATCGAGGGGACCTCGCGAACCGGGTGTGATCAGGGCGGACTACAACAACGACAAAGTGTAGTAGATGCCCTGGGGCCGGCTCGGCCGCCCCGACACATGGGAGGTCCTCCGGTACGGCGCCCGAGGTGGCCGGTGTCCGGCGGGAGGTGGGGCGCGGACTCGGGGGAGGCGTCGGGCGCGGGACGGCACACGTCAGGGGCGATGCTGGGGAACATCGCCCCTGAGTGGTCGGCGGATCGGGCGCTGGGTCAGTGGGCCCCGCCCCCGGGTCCGGCCTGGCCTGTCAACCAGCCTCGACGAATGCCTCGCGGAGGTAGTCGTGTACGGCCCGTTCGGGGACCCGGTAGGAACGCCCCACACGAATCGCGGGGAGAACTCCCGAGTGCACCATTCGGTAAACGGTCATCTTGGACACACGCATGATCGTGGCGACCTCCGCCACGGTCAGGAACCTGACCTCTTCGAGAGGCGGTTTGCTCCCGTTCATCTTCCGACGCCCTCATTCCCGGACGTGAGCATTGTCTACCGTTCAGCCCTGGCGTGCCTCACGGTGCTCGGGGGACCCCGGCGAAACAGTCCCCGTCCCACCGACACGCCAGCGTGTCATGCTGTCACTACTGACACGTCCGTTTTCAGAGTAGAGCCGAGTTCCCCTCTACGGAAGGTCGTTCGTGCTGTCTTCGTGGCCGCGCGTTGACCAAGGGTCAGATGAGGTTTAACGCTGGGTATAAATGGCCGACCACACTCAAAGAAGGCCCGCTCTGGCGAGCACGTAGTCGCGCAGCGGAGCGTAGTCCTCGGGTAGGTATCCGTCGTCGAGAGGCACGGTGACCAGCAGTTTTCCCTCATGTTCGGCGAGGAAAAGAGCGGGGTCGTTGCAGTCGGCGAAGCCCACCGTCGGCACCCCCGCCTCCCCCGCGGCACCCGCGAAACCGTGGTCGGCGATGACCAACTGCGGCCATGGCTCACCCCGGTCCGTGAGTTCCGCCAGGATCGCCCGCATCGCGAAGGGGTGGTGGCTGTGCCGGGGCAGGTGTCCGTCCGTCACCAGGGCCACGTCCTCCCGCCAGACCACGATCCGCCGGTTCGGCGGCCGTTCCGTGGTCACCTCGTAGGAGTAGCCCCCCGCCGCCGTGAGGACCTTGCACCCGCGTGCGGAGAGCGCGTCCTTCCACGACTGGTAGGTGTCCCGGAGGTTGCGCGGGTGCCCGGTGGCGAACATGACGCTCTCCTGGCGCCGGGCCGCCAGCGCCAGCCGGTCGCCGAGGGCCTCCAGGGCGTCGATGGTGAGGTCGGGGTCGATGGTGTCGATCCCCCACACGTACTCCTCGTCCCCCACCACGCCGCAGCGCTTGTTCATCAGGGCGAGGACCTCGGCGTACGTCCAGTCGTGCGCGAAGGTCAACCCGAACTGGTGGTACGGGTCCTTCTGTACGAGCCTCCGGTAGTGGCGCAGGTTGTTCTGCCGTGGGGTGTCGACGTGCCCCGCGATCCCCGTGCGAACCAGATAGGTGATGAGTTCGGCGCGTGTCGGCGGCGTCACCTGCGTTCCCCTTCCTCGTCTGCGCGGCGAGCCGGTGACACGCCGCGCGACCACCACGGCTTCGGCTCCTGTTCGCCCGGTAATAATCCCCTTCCTACCCGCTGAACGCGCGCCACGCGGCAATCGCGGAGATTTCGCGTGGTGTGATCGGCGGCGGCGCCGGGTGGGCGGGGCGGAGGGGTCCGGCTCAGAGGGTGGGGTCGATCCCGTGGCTGGGGAACACCGCGGTGCGGGTGGCGTGGATGGCCCGGTCGACGGGGTCCCCGGGGTCGTAGCCCTGCTCGAAGGGGGTGAAGGAGACCCCTCGGCCGTCGGTCATGTAGAGCGGGGCGAGCTCGCCGGTGCGCTGGCGCACGAAGTCGCGCCACCCCTGCGGAGTCTCCCGGTCCGGGTCGATGGGCGCGCCCGCCGCCTCGGCCAGAAGGTGGGTCCAGGCCCGGGGCACGACGTGGACGAGACCGTAGCCGCCGCCACCGAACAGCAGCCAGCGGCCGCCCGCCGTCTTGCGCGCGAGCTTGTGCAGCTCCTCGTAGGCCCGGCGCTGCCCGTCCACGCTGAGCGTGAGGTTGGCCAGGGGGTCGAGGGCGTGGGTGTCGCAGCCCTGCTGGGTCACCAGGATCTCCGGCTGGAACTCGTGCAGCAGCGGCGGGACCACGGCGTCGAAGGCACGGTGCCAGCCGGTGTCGCCGGTCCCGGCGGGCAGGGGGACGTTGACGGCGTACCCCTCGGCGTTGGGGCCGCCGACCTCCGAGGCGTGTCCGGTACCCGGGAACAGGGTCGCGGGCGACTCGTGGAGGCTGATGGTGAGGACCCGGGGGTCGTCGTAGAAGGCGTTCTGGACGCCGTCCCCGTGGTGCACGTCCACGTCGACGTAGGCGACGCGCTTGGCGCCCTGTTCCAGGAGCCAGGCGATGGCCAGCGCGGGGTCGTTGTAGACGCAGAACCCCCACGCGTTGCCGTGCATGGCGTGGTGGAGTCCGCCCGCGATGTTGGCGGCGTGCGCGCTCTGTCCCGTCCACACGGCCCGGGCCGCCGCCACGGAGGCGCCCGCGATCAGCGCCGAGGCCTCGTGCATGTGCGGGAACACGGGGTTGTCGGTGGTGCCGAGCATGTGGGCGTCGTCGGGCTCCAGGGTCCGACCGGCCCGCTTGACCGCCTCGACGTAGGCGGGGTCGTGCACCAGGGAGAGGAGTTCGTCGGAGGCCGGTTCGACGTCCAGGAGGTCGACCCCCGCACCCTCGAAGACGCCCAGCTCGCGGCTGAGCGCCATGGTCAGCTCGACCCGGATCGGCGCCATCGGGTGCTGCGGCCCGAAGTCGTAGGCGGTGAGTCCGTCGTCCCATGCCACCCGAAGTGAGCAGGACGTGCGCCCTCCCATGTGGTGACCCCCGTTTCAGGTGTGCGTGCTCCGAAGCACACAGTACGCAAGGCCGGGCCCGGGCAGAACCCCGGGTCCGGTTCGTTCTCCGGCGCCCTCGGGCGGGAACCCGGCCCCGGAATACGGGAACGGCCCCGGAGGGGGGTTCCCTCCGGGGCCGCGGGGCCCATGACGGCGGTCCCGCCGCCGCGCGTGTCTAGCCGTTCTCCATCTTGTAGTAGCAGGACTTGTAGGTCTCGCCCGCCTTGAGCTTCTTGGTGCCGTGGAGGGGCTTGCCGAAGCCGGACTCGGTGGAGGTGATCATCAGCCGGTACTCGCCCGGGTCCAGCTCGATCCGCATGACCTCGCCGTCGTCGAAGCAGGAGTTGCCGGTGGGCGGCGAGGTGTAGACCTTGCAGCCCTCACAGGGGTCGGTGAACTCCTCGCCGTGGACCGCTTCCGGTCCCACGTACATGAAGTGCATCTCCTCCGGCGAGTTGTTGGTGAACTCGATGACGACCTTGTCGCCGCCTCCGGTCTCGTACGGGCTCATGTCCTCGATCGAGGACTCGCCGAAGATGGTCTGGAGGTCCATCTTCTGCTCGATGCGACCGGCTCCGATGTGCTTGGTGAGCTTCTCGACGTCGTCGGTCTCGTAGTCCGGGTGGCTGGCCTCCAGGTACTCGACCGTCTCGTCCGCGTCGTCGAGGTCGCCGGAGTCCACCTGCGCCCAACCGCAGTTGAGCGCGGCGTCGGGGCGCTCGTCCTCGATGCGCTCGGCGATGTCTGGGGCCGCGTCCCAGGAGAGGTCGTCGAACATCCCGATCTGGTCGAAGGCCGAGCACCAGTTCTCCGACTGGTAGTCGCCGGTGGCCACGTCGTACAGCTCGACGAGGGCGTCGGGCACCTGAGCGGCGGACGGGGTGTCGGAGAAGTCCTCGGCGATGAACGCGTAGGTCTCCTGCGCCTGTCGGAAGGCCTCGCTGACCTCGTCGGTCACGGTTCCCGTGTACATCTGGTCCGCGTCGGCGGCGAGCTGGGCGGCGTAGTCGAAGTGGATCTCCGCGATGCTGCCGTCGGTGTCCTCCCAACGGGAGCCCGCGTGCGCGAAGTAGTCGGTGTAGGACTCCAGCGCGTGGTCGTAGGCCTCGTTGGCCACGTCGGACTGGGCGCGGCGCAGGATCTCGCAGGCCTCGCCACCCTCGCGGGCCCTGTTCATCAGGGACGGCGACATGGAGAGCTGGAATCCGCCCTCCACCTGGCCGTAGCCGTCGATGGCGGTGTCGCAGTCGCCGTTGGCGTGGGCGGTGTCGGCGACGCGGAGCCGCCACTCACCGGTCTGCCAGACGCCGACCAGCGACAGCGCCATGACCACGACGAGGCAGGCGGCCAGGACGACAGGTTTGGATCCGGCCGTGGGCTGCTCGCCCCGGGCCATGAGGCGCCGGTCGTGCTTGCGCCCGGCGAAGAGGCCGTGCACCACGGTGACCAGGACCCACGCGAGCAGGGCCGGAGCCCAGGTGAGCAGGTTGTCGGCGGCGCCCATGACGGCGGCAGTGACCAGCAGGCCGATGGTGACGGCCAGGTTGATCCCGAAGAACACCCAGCTGCGCAGGTAGAAGTAGCCGGCGCCGACACCGGACAGGTTGAGCAGCGCGGCGCGCAGCCCGGCCTTGGACTTGAAGAGGCCGAGCGGGGGCAGGGGCGGCGGCGGGGGTCCACCGAACTGACCGGAGG
>NZ_LAVM01000051.1:0-43426 GCF_001083815.1 Nocardiopsis sp. SBT366
GCCTCCACCGTCACCGCCACCGGAGTCACCCCCCGAACCGTCACCCGAGCCGCCATCGAAGAGGCCGCCACCGCCCGAGGAGCCTCCGTGGGAACCCGATGGGCCCGAGCCACCGGAGTCGCCGCCCACCGAGCACAGGCCAGCGAACTCGCACAGGTCGCCCCATCCGAGCTCGAACCCCTCCCGGGGCTCGGGGGTCCGCTCCCCGGCCCCGCCCGAGGACTCTCCGACCAGCTGCGCGGATCCGGAGTCGGTCACGACCCGTACGGCGTCTTCGCTCGAACCGTCCCGTCCCCGGCGTCCCGCGCCCTCACGGCTCATCCGGCCGAGTCCGATCACCGCGGTGTAGCCCAACGCCACCTCCCTCACCATCGAACGTCCCTCGACGCCGTCGACGGAGTAGGTGCGCTCCGCTTCCAGGAGCAGTTCCCGGCCCGAGGGGGTCCTGGTGGAGACGTTCCGACCGCCTCGCCCCAGGTACAGGGCGAAGGAGAGGCCGTTCAGTACGGAGAGGAACCCGCCGAGCACGGTCAGGGCGACCGTCCAGCCGTTCTGTTCATGGGCGGTCACCAGCACCAGTCCGGCCAGGAGCAGCCCCGACCCCACGAAGGAGAGCCGTTGGGAGATCCACCCGCCGTCGTGGAAGTCGGCCAGCGTCCTGGTGAGCTCACCGGAGTGGGCGATCAGACGCCGTTCGGCGAGCCGCTCCCGAAGCCGGTCGATGCCCCGACTGAAGGTGGCGGTCCGGATGATCCCCCGCGCCGTCAACCCCGTGCGGTCCTTGAAAGCCTTGACGATGTCCCTGCGTACCCGGTCCTTCTCGGTGACGTAGGCGTTGGAGGGACCCACCAGGGTGAAGAACCCGCCCCTGGCCTGGCGTCGGACGCGTCCCGAGAGGAAGAGGTCCAGGAGCACCACCTCTCCGACGCGGGTGGCACCGCCCACCAGGTAGGCGAGTTCGGTGGGGGTGAGTTCGTCGGGCCTCGGCTGTCGGCTCGGGGCGGGGACCCCCGAGACGGACGCGCTGATCACACGAATCGCGTTGACCACCTTGACGAGGGGAAACAGACCGATGGCCAGGCCGAGCAGGGCCCCCAGGAGGGGGATGAGCACCGTGGCGTCCAAGATTTCGGGCCTTTCTGACAGGTCGGCCGTTGGGGGCGTCGGCCAGGAGGATCAGCTGGAGCAGGGGGTGCGGCGGTGGAGGTCACTGGGGTAAGGGGGCGAGGAGTGGTGAGCGTCGTGGGCGAACTGGACAATTCAACACCATCGTGCGGACATACCCTCTGGCCTGGGGTTTTGTTTCCACATCACGGATTCGACCCGGGAGAACACGGCGACCACCTCCGTGTCAAATGACCCGATGAAGACCCCCACGGACATCCGAGCCCTCCACCGAGACGAGAGTGCCGACGAGAATCCACCCTTACCTGCGACTTCTCGGACGGAAGGGGGACGGGGAATCCAGAGCGCCTAGGATGAGGCCCGAATCAATGTGGCCACATTCGGCCAGACTCGGGGGTGGGACACCGAGTGATGTCCGATAGTGGAGGGGCACAGGTTCAGGGCACCGCCATGCGCGGACCCGGATCAGTTCAGCCCCGCGAGGAGGTGACCGCGATGACCACGTTCCAAACAGCACGGGCCACACAGAGCGCAGGACGGCGCACCCTTGGGCGCGCCCCGAGTCGGCGTCCGGCCCTCGAACCAGGCGAACACGCCAGCCGCCGTGGCGTCGCAGCCCCAGCCCCCCAAGGAGGCTCCCAGTGAACTTCACGCATCAGGTCTGGGTCAGGCTCAGCTCCCTTGCCCTGCCCAGGGCCGAGCGGAGCAGCGACAGAGGCGCTGGTTTCGTCGAGTACGGGGCCATCCTCGTGTTCGTCGCGCTCGTGGCCGTCGTGATCATGAACGCCGGGATCGGGGCCCGTATCGCCCAGGGCATCAGCAGCACCATTGACGGAGTCTTCGCCGGAACTCCGTAGGTCACCGAGAGCAGGAACCGCCGGGGACCTCAGACATCGGATGCTCAGTTGCCCCAGGACAGTCAGAGGGACGGGAAGAACGTGGCCCCCAGAAATACGCCTTCCACGTTGAGGGAAAGAAGCCGTCTGTGGGCTGGCTTGGCCGGGGCCCTGGTTCTCCTCACCTCGTCCGGCTGTGTTGTGGGGGCGGAGGAGGCACCGGAACTTCCCGGGGAGGAGTCGACCGCACAGCCTGGAGAGGCAGATCCAGGTGAGGCCGGGGGAGAAGACGCGGAGGTCATCGCCAGTTCGGAGTTCACCTCCTCCGACCTTGGTTCTGATCTGCAGATCGACATCAATGCTCTGGAACGATTGAGTAATGATCTCCTCCGCCTGCGTCTGAGCGTCACCAACAACTCATCCGAGAACTTCGATCTGGGGTACAAGCTCGCAGAGGAGCTCGATGCGCAGACCGCGAGCAAAATCAGTCTCATTGATGATGTCAACCAGCAGAGATACCTGAGCTACGACCAGAGCGACGGAAGCTGCTTCTGTGACTCCCTGAACGGCCCGCTCGGAAGCGGGGACACGGAAAGCCTTTGGGTTATTTTCCCCGGGGACCAGGGAGCCCTGGAAAGGATGACGATTACGACACCGTTGACGTCTCCGTTCTTTGACATCCCCATCAACGATGTCTCCGAGTCCGTCGAGCAGAGCAATCTCGGCGAAGAACAGATTCTCGATCTCACCTTGATCTCCGACAGTCTCGAAGAGGACCAGACGGGACGAACCGAGAGCGGTGACGAAGTCAGCATCATCCTCTCCTCCGACGTCCTCTTCGGCACGGGTAGCTCCGACCTCAGCGACGAGGCTCAGGAGATCCTGGCGCAGGTGGCGCAGGAGATCGACGACGCGAGTTCCACCATGGTCTCCGTCGACGGGCACGCGGACAACACCGGCAGCGAGTCCATCAACACCCCGCTCTCCAAGGAACGAGCCGAGAGTGTCGAGTCCGCGCTGAACGAGCTCATCGCCCGAGACGGAATCACGTTCGAGGTCGAGGGACACGGTTCCGCCGACCCCATCGCGGACAACTCCAACGAAGAGGGACGCGAACGCAACCGTCGAGTCAGCGTCACCTTCGAGAAGTAGGGGGCAGCAATGAACCTGAGACACCGATGGGCCTGGGCCATCTCGCTCATGCTGGTACTTCCCTTCGGGACGGCTTCGAGCGTCCTGGCAGCCCCAGCGCCGCAGACCGAGAACCTTGATTCCCTGGGGACGGCGGAATCCAATGACTCGATTAGCGCGGGACTCACCGCGGAAGCCCACGCGGCAGAACGAAACGAATCGGGAAATCTGCTCTCTGTGGCGTGGAGCGTGGAGAACCAGGGAGACGCGCAGGCCACTTTCAACTGGCCGCACGGAACGACCTACATGTACCACAACGCGAATTCGTACTCAGGGGTTACTGTCTCCTCTTCGGACGAGGGTCAGCGTTATCACCCGGTCATGGACAGCGAGGGCGACTGTCTCTGCTCGGGGAACATCAACGTGGATTCCAAGAGCACCATCGAACCGGGCGAGAAGGTCGCCTACTGGTCGATGTACTCGGTCCCTCTCGACGTGAATGAGATCGACCTGGAGATCCCCGGTTTCGACGCCATCGAGAACATCCCCGTCTCCTGAGTCGGGAACACATCCGCAATCGCTCAGGCCTGACCATCATGATCCCGTTCGCCGAAGGCCGGGCACAGACCTCACATCTGCTCCCGGTTCCCGGACTCTTCTGGAGGCGGAGTTGACCACCCCTCACCGTCCCGAGCTCGGGGACACGCGCCGACCCTCCTCCAACCGACCCCCCAACCGTTCGGACGGGCGCGACCGCCCTCCTCGGATGTCCGTGTGGTGGCAGAGGCTCCTGCGCCTTTCAGGGCCCCCTCGGGACACCGGGCGGGACCGCGGGGCCGCGTTCGTGGAGATGGGTGCGGCGGTCATCCTGGCCGCGCTGATCATCACCACCGTCTACGCCTCCGGTGTGAGCTCCACCTTCAACGAGGGTGTCCGGCAGATGGTGTGTCTGGTGAACGGCCCCGGCTGCGGTGACCGAACCTGGGTGGACGAGGACCGCCCGGACGAACCCGAGCAGTTCGAGTGGGGTTCGGGTAACTCCAACGCCAGCGACAACAAGAACCTCGGCATGCAGGCGGCCGCCGCCGACCCGTACAACTGGACCAACCAGGAGTGGACCTGTCTGGACGGTCTCTGGGGCGCGATGTCCAACTGGGACTCGGGGATGGTCGATCCGACGACCGGCGCACGCGGGATCGTCGGATTCAACCCCGCGGAGCACGGCTCGTTGCCCTCGGGGTTCAATGACAGCGCGTCGGCGCAGATCAGCTGGGGTCTGGGCTACATCCAGGAGGCCCACGGCTCCCCGTGTACCGCGTGGCGGTACTGGCAGAGCACCGGGTACTACTAGGCGGGAGCCGTCCGCCAACCCCGGTGCGGGCCCACGGTTCCTCTCACCGTGCGCGACCTGGCATTTCCTTAGGGTGGCCGGATTCGGCCAGGGGAAGTCCGCTCACAGCCGGGATTTTTGACCGCCCATCCGGCAGAGTGTCCATCACAACCAACGTTGCGTTGCTCCCGGCGAGACGTTGTGGGTGGGTCAAGCACCGATCGTTGGATCGAGACCGGCGTTCACCGCCGAGAGCGGAGAATCCGCCTGCGGTCCAGCGCGTGCGTGCGCCCACGTGCGGGAGGCGCACGGCGGCACGACCACAGACCAGGAGACGGCACCCGGACGGGGGGCGGGCCCCGTTCGTGTGGGTCGGGTTCGGTGGTCGGGGATGGTGCTCGGACCTGGAGGGTCTCCGAGCACTCGCCCCGACCCGGTTTCCGGAACCCGGCCGGGCTGTCTCCCCCACCGCTCCCCCGTCCCGAACACCGGCTCCCCTTGCCGAGGGACGGGGGAGCGGACCTCACCCCCGGAGCCCAGGAGCCAGGCCCCGGTGTCCGCTCGCGCCACGACCGCGTGAACGCGCCGCAAAACCCCCACAGTTGGCAGCAAACCTTTGGACAGTACGGGACAGATTCGGACTTTTAGGCCCATATCGCCCATAGTCTGATCCCTCAATCCCCACCGAGCCCCGGCCAGGAGCCGGCTCGGTGTGGGGGGACGGGGCCGGGACCCTCTCGCGCGCATTCGGCGCGGGGCGGTCTCGAGGACATGGGGGCTCGATGAGGATCGCCTATCTGATCAACGACATGTACGGCATCGGTGGCACCGTGCGCACCGTCGCCAACCAGGCGGCGGCTCTGTCCGCCCGGCACGACGTGGAGATCGTCTCGGTGTTCCGGCACCGCGCAGATCCCGTGCTCCCCGTCCCCGCACAGGTCAGCCTGCGTCCCCTGGTCGACATCAGACAGCATGACGAACGGTCGACCGGGGTGGACGGGCGCCCCCTGTACGAGGGGTCGGAACGGGCCGGTCTGCCCCCGCTGCTCTTCCCGCCGGAGGACGGTCGCGGGAGCACGCACAGCCGCCTCACCGACGACCGGCTCGAGGAGTACCTGGCCACCACCGACGCCGACGTGATCGTCGGGACCAGGCCCGGACTCAACGTGGTGATCGCACGGGCCGCGCCCAGCCGGGTCATCAAGATCGGCCAGGAACACCTCACCTACGAGCAGCACTCCGAGGAACTGATCCGGGTCATGGCGGCCGAGTACCCCAACCTCGACGCGTTCGTCACCGTCACCGAGGCGGACGCGCGCACCTACTCGGCGCGGATGCCGCTGCCGGGGGTGCGACTGTTGTCCATCCCCAACTCGGTGCCCGCTCCGCCCTTCACCGTGAACGGTCACGACACGCGCACGATCGTCTCCGCGGGCAGACTGGCCCCCAGCAAGCGGCACGACCTGCTGGTCCAGGCGTTCTCCATGGTCAGCGAGGAGTTCCCCGACTGGACGCTGAGGATCTACGGGCGGGGCAGCCGACGCGGGGCCCTCGGCAGACTGGTGGGTTCCCTGGGACTCCAGGACCGCGTGTGGCTGATGGGACCGCACCCAAGGGTCGAGGAGGCATGGGCCCAGGGCTCGTTCGCCGCGGTGACCTCCAGTGAGGAGCCCTTCGGAATGACCATCGTGGAGGCCATGCGCTCCGGGTTGCCGGTGGTGAGTACCAACTGCCCCCACGGTCCCGCGTCCATCATCCGGGACCGGGAGGACGGCCTCCTGGTGCCGAACAGGTCCGCGCCCGGGATCGCCGAGGGCCTGGCCCAGCTCATGGGTGACGACGAGATGCGTCAGCGCATGTCGTCGGCGGCGCTCTCCGGATCCGAGCGCTTCGACCCGGTCAACGTGGTCCGGTTGCATGAGGAGCTGTTCTTCGACCTCGCCGGAGCGGGGACGCCGTCCTCGCCGGTGGCGGCCGTGCCCGCGCCCCGCCCGGAGCTCCCCGCCGCCTGCCGGGTGGAGGTCGGCCCCGACGGAGTGACGGTGCTGTCGTTCGGCCCGGCCGAGTGGAGGGCCGGGGCCGTGGCGGGTCGACTCCCGAACCGGTTGGTGCTGACCAAGAAGGGAAGGCGGGTCGAGCTGCTGCCCGAGGCCGACGGACGGTTCCTCGTGGACGCGTCCCGAACGGGGGACGACACCGAGGCGCCCGGGGGTGAGCCGCCGAAGGGTCTGGTCACCGGAACGTGGCAGGTGTTCCGGGTGGACGACGGTGTGGAGGCCCCGGTTCGCGACGTGGAGATCCACCAGCACGGCTTCCCGCTGGCTCCCGAGCGGACCGGAGAGCTCTCCATCGTGATTCCCGCGCGGTCGGCGAAGGGGCGCCTGGTGCTGCACGTGCGGCGTTCGGCGCACCACGCGGAGATCTCGCACGTGGAGGTCGCGGACGGGCTGATCACGGTGCAGGGGCGGGTCCTCGGTCGGCACCTCCCCGACGCGCGCGCACGACTGGTCGTGCGGCTGCGGACCTCCCAGCAGACCAAGCACGAGTTCCCCTCGGCCGTCGCGGCCGGGGGTGAGTTCACCTCCGTGATCGATCCCGAGCTGGTGGTGCGCGGGAGGGAGGGCGACTCCGAGAAGTGGGAGATGCGCGTGGTCCTGTCGGACGGCACCGAGTACACCGTGGGCCGACACCTGTCCGGGGTGGTCGGGTACAAGAAGATCATCGAGTACGCGCCCCAGAAGGTGCGGCCCGAGCACGGCCTCGGCACCAGGGTGCGCCCGTACTACACGGTCAACGACCGACTGGGGCTGCTGACCGCTCCGTTGGCGCCTTCGCTGCCGGTGGACCGGGTCCGCGTGCGTCCGATGGGCCGCCACGGCGACCAGCTGTACATCGAGGTGGCCCTGGGAGCCCCGGTGCCCGTGGACACGAGCTTCGCGCTCGAGGTCGTACGGGGCACCGGCGCCGGGCAGCGGTTCCCGCTGGAAGTGATACCCGCCCAGCCGGGGGGCGAGGAGGGGCGTCTGGTGGGGATCCTGCCGTTGCTCGATCATGACGACTACCGGGGTCTGTCGGCGCTGCGCGCCTCCTGGCAGCTCAGGTTGAAGGCCGGTCCGGCGGGGGCCCTGGCCAAGCTGGGTGCGAAGGCGGTTCCGGACCGGACCGCCCGCCGGTGGAGCCATGGTGCGTACGTGCGGTCCGCGACCGTCTCCCCACTGGGTTCGGGGGATCTCAGGGTCACCGTCGCCGACGTCCACCTGGTGGAGGCCATCAACCGCCGTATCCACTGAGACAGACCCGGGGAGCGCCGGGGTCGGGTCGGCCCACCCCGGCCTGGACAACCGTGAGCACACCGCTACAGTTCCCCTCATGAACGGGCACACCACGACACGGCGGTGGGGCACCCTCGTGGTGCCCCTGGTGGCCGTCGTCGTGCTGTGCTTCCTGTGCGCGTTGTGTTATCCCGGCGAGGGTTCACCGGGGGAGGCTGGCTCCCGGGTCTCCACGGAGTGGTCCGCGGCCTCCGACCCGGCCGAGGATTCCGGTTCCTCGCACGTCTGCCCCACCCCGGACGAGCGTGGCCTGTTGACCGCGCAGCCGATGCTCGCCCTCGGATCGGCCCTGGTCCTGTGTGTGCCCGCACTGCCCCGGGTCGGGCCCTCCCCACGCCGCACGCGCGGGGACCCCGCCGGTCCGCACGGCCACCGCCTGCTCACCCTCCTCTGCGTCCAGCGGGTCTAGGAGCACCGACGAGCCCCGCCCCGTGCTCGTGGGGCTCACACGCGTGCCCTCGTTCGCAACGGACCACAGGAACCCTCACATGAGCAAGAACCTGATCATCACCCTCTGCCTCCTCGTCGTCGCCGCCCTCGGGATCGGCCTGCTCGTCCACCTCGACAGGGACGAGGCCGCGACGGCCCAGGGCGGCGCCAGACCGACCGCGCCGGGATCCTCCCCCGAGGCCCAGCCCACCGCCCCAGCCGACGTGCTCGTTCGGGACGACAGCCGCTACCTCGACCGGGTCGAGGACGCCCGGGTCACGGTGGTGGAGTTCCTGGACTTCGAGTGCGAGGCCTGCCGCGCCCAGTACCCTGCGATGGAGCAGATCCGGGAGGACTACGAGGGCCGGATCAACATGGTGATCCGCTACTTCCCGCTCCCCGGTCACCTCAACTCCGGCCCGTCCGCGGCCGCGGTGGAGGCCGCCGCCCAACAGGACGCTCTGGACGACATGTACCAGCTGATGTTCGAGACCCAGGGTGAGTGGGGAGAGTCCCGCGAGGACCAGAGCGAGGTGTTCGTGGGCTTCGCGGAGGACCTCGGCCTGGACATGGACGAGTTCGTGGAGACCATGGGGTCCGAGGAGACCGAGGCGCGGGTCCAGGCGGACTTCGACGACGGTCTGCTGTTGGGCGTGCAGGGCACCCCGACCATCTTCGTCAACGGCCGTCTCGCTCCGAGCATGCCGATCCCGGAGGTCCTTTCCGCCATGATCGACTCGGAGCTGGAGTGATGGCCGCCTCCGTGCGTCACGTCGACGCGGCCGGTTCCCCGAACCCGCTTCCCGGTGCGGACGTTCCCGTCGTCAGTCGGACGCTGCCATGGCTGCTCGTGGTGGGCGGGCTGGTCGGCCTGATCGCGGCCGCCGCGCTCCTCGTGGAGAGGATCCGGGTCCTGGCCGACCCCGACCACGTTCCCGCGTGCAGCTTCAACCCGGTGCTCTCCTGCGGGACGGTGATGGTGACTCCGCAGGCCGAGGTGTTCGGTGTCCCCAACCCGCTCGTCGGAGTGGCCTGCTTCGCGGTGGTCACGGCCGTGGGGGCGGCCCTGCTCGCGAGGACCGAGCTCGGGACGGGGGCGCGAACGGGACAAGGGACCGTGCTGGGATCGGGAGCTGACCTCGGGTTCCGTCGGTGGTTCTGGCTGGGTCTCCAGGCGGGGTGCCTGTTCGGTGTGGTGTTCGTGCACTGGTTGATCTTCCAGAGCCTGTACCGGATCGGAGCGCTGTGCCCCTACTGCATGGTGGTGTGGGCGGTGACGATCCCGCTCTTCTGGTACGTCACGCTGCACAACCTGCGATCCGGGCACGTGCCGGTTCCGAACGCGCTGCGTCGCCCCATCGGGGTGCTTGCGCGCAACCATACCGTGGTACTGACCGTGTGGGGCGTGGTGATCGCGGGCGCGGTCGCCGAGGCCTTCTGGAGCTACTGGACGACCCTGCTGTAGGGAGACCGCCGCGGAGCGGGCCGCCGGTACCCGGCCGCCCGCTCCGCGTCCCGGAGACGCGGGCCGCGTGATGGCCACCGGGTTCTCCCGCCGTGTCACCGTTGTCACCTGCGGTGACGGGTCGGTCGTCCACAGGGGCCACGGCTCTGCCTTTCCCTGCCGCGCCCGCGCGGGTTAAGCTGCGCCAGGCAGGGGTTTCTCGGTGTCCACGCGCCCGGCCCGCTGCTCCCGACCAACCGACTCCTCCCGCTCCCGCCTCCCCCGCCCTCCGCGCGGGGACCGACCCCCCGGACCGCCATGCGAAGGCCCATCTCCTCCCCGGTACGCAGACGCCATCTCCAGGGTCGCCGCGACGACGGTCAGGCCAACGTCCTCCTCCTGTTCGGTCTGACCCTGAGCCTGCTCGCGCTCACCGTGCTGTTCGTGCGGGTGGGAGCGGCCAACGACATGCGCTCACAGGCGCAGACGGCCGCCGACGCTGCTGCGCTGGCGGCCGTGGCCGGGCTCCGGGACCACGCGGCCCGCCAGCTCGCGGACGGTGTCCACCCCATGCCCCGGTACGACGAGGAGATCGCCGAGTCGCGCGCCGAGACGTACGCCCGCAACAACGGCGGCGTGCTCACGGACATCCGGGCCAGTGACAACGCCATGGGCCGGTTCGGCAACATCGTCCGGGTGGAGGTACGCGGGGCGCTCTGTCAGAAGGAGCTGACGGAGGACGGGTCCCGTGCGTGGGACGACGTGGTGTGTGACGGCGAGGAGGACGACGCCTCGTCCTTCGAGGGCACCGCGGCCGCGATCGCGATCATCGACCTCTCGGCGGACTGCGGACGCAACGCCGACGGACTGGTGTGCGGCGGCGACGCCGTCACCGACGAGGAGCAGGCCTCGTCCTACTTCGACGTGCACCTCATCGACCAGGAGGGCAGGTTCAAGTTCGACCCGAACTCCGTGTTCGGCGGCGGGGCGATCACCGACTGCGGTTCCCTGGGCGGGCTGCACCCGCAGATGTGCGCCGCACACCAGGTGCTCAACCAGGAGTTCCCCGGCTTCTACCTGAGCGCGGGCGGCTACCGCGACGAGTCGTCCAGCGACCACGGCTACGGCGAGGCGGTGGACTACATGATGGCCGACCCTGGCGGGACCCCCACCCCGGCGATGGACGCGACCGCCATCCAGGTGATCGACTTCCTCATCGAGAACCACCAGGACCTCAACGTCAAGGGAATCATTTACAACTACCACATCTGGAATCCCGCCAGAGACAGCACGGGGGCGTGGCTCGACGTCAGGCGGCCAGCCACGGTTCACCACAACCCGACCCTGGACCACGTGGACCACATCCACCTGTCCGCCGGTCCACCGCCCTTCCGGTAGTCCCCACAACCACGTCTCGTCCACGGGGTCGAGCGGGCAGCGGTCCACGGTCCCGCGCCGGTTCCCCCGTCGTGTGCTCCGGCTCCCTCAGCCCCCGCGGCGGGTTGTCCACAGATTCGGATCGGGGCTTGTCCGGGGTGACCCGGCGGCCGAACCTGGAAGCATGAAGCGAGACCGCCGTGCTCCCTCTGGTTGTTCCCCGCTCTTCCCGCTCCCCCGCCCCGTGCCCCGGCCCGGACCACGCCGCAGGGAACCCCCGCCGCGACGCCCCTCCCCGCTGACGGGTCCGCCGACCGACCACGACCTCCTCCTGCGCACGCTGCGCCCCGTCCTGGCCCAGCTGTCCCCGGACGCGGTGGCCTTCGGTCGGACGGCCGCCTACGTGTGGGGAGTCGACCTGCATCCCCAGGGCACCTCCGTCACCCGGAACCGGCTGCACGTGGCGGTACCTCCGGGAGTCGAGGGCGCTGCCCGGGCCGGGGTCATCGCGCACCGTGAGCGCCTCCCGGAGGCCGAGCGCACCCGGGTGCACGGGGTGCGGGTGACCACACGGGCGAGGACCGCGCTGGACGTGGCGGTGCAGTCGACCTCCCTGTACGCCGCGACCGCGGCACTGGACCGCTTCCTCGCCCTGGGCCTCACCTCGGAGGAGCGGTTGCGGGCCGCGGCGCTGACCCACCCCCGGCGGTCCCAGCGACAGCTGCGGCGGGCGCTGGGGCTGGCCGACGGGCGCAGCCAGTCGCCCGCCGAGAGCTGGACCCGGGTCCTGTTGCACCAGGTGGACCTGCCCAGGGCCGTGCCACAGTGCTCGGTCTCCACCATGGAGGGCGACTTCAGGGTCGACCTGGGCTGGCCCGCCTACCGGGTGGCCGTGGAGTACGACAGCGCGGAGCACCACTCGCTGCCGATCGACCGCGCCCGCGACCGGCTGCGGTACCGGGCCATGGAGGAGGCCGGGTGGATCGTGATCTCCATCGGGGTGTACGACCTGTGCGCTCGCCCGGCCGGGTTCCTGCGCGGGGTGATGGGGGCGCTCACCGAACGGGGCTGGTCGGGGACGCCGGAACGCACGGCCGGGGCCTGGCGGTCCATCCGTCGGATCGAGCGCCATCCCCCGCGGTTGGGCTAGTCCGTTCCCGGCGGTGTTCGCGCGGCCCCATACGGCCACATGCGGACACCGGACGGACGCGTACCGTGGCCGACCGTCCCCGGCGCGCCCGGGTCACGGATTCGGGCGGCGGGACCTGGCCCCTGCCGCACCCTGGTCGAACGTGTCCGGGGCCGCGTGGTGGGGCCCCGGAGGTCGGCGCCGCCGGGCCCTCCGTACGCGCCCCGGGCCCCGTGACGGGCCGTCCGATCGTCAGTGGTGACAGCGATGATGTTCGCCCGATCCCCGAACGGAGCGGTGAGTTACCGCGTCGTACTCCGCGTAAGCGGTACCCCCCGATCGTCGAGCCGCAGAATCGAGGCGTTGTCAGTGTCGACGTCGATGCCGTCCACGGAGCAGGAGCTGGAGGAGGTCCCCGGGCAGCCCAACTGGCTGCTGAGCCTGCTGGTGGCCGTGGCCAGCCTGGCGGTGGTCGCCAGTGGTTGGAGCGTGGCCCGGCTGACGCTGGACGGGGAGTCCGCGGTGCCACCGCTGGCGGACCCGGTCGGGGTGGAGTCACCACTGGTGCGGGCCGTGGACGCCGACCCCTCGGACCCGGAGGTGTTTCTGGAGTCGGCCGTCCAAAAGGTGCGGGACGCCCCCGCCTTCCACGTGAGCTACACGCGGACCGTGGAGGGTGAGGAGCCCGCCCAGGGGTGGGCCCGCCACGAGCCCGGCTCCGACACCGCCTTCGAGCACTACTTCGAGTCGTCCGAGGGGGTACGGGTCCACCGCTACGACCTGCCCGGCACCGGTTTCATGATGACCGCCGAGAAGGGCCTGCCCGGCATGACCGTGCTGACCCAGCCCACGGAGGCCGACCGCCGCCTGTGTTCGGAGGAGTTCGTCCTCGGCGTCCTGGAGGACCTGGTGGAGACCGCGACGGACCTGGAACTGGTGGGCTCGGAGAAGATCGATCTCCCCGAGAGCACCCGCGGGGTCGGGGCCAGCACGCACACCGCCTACCGGTACTCGGGGACCTTCGCGACGGAGGCGGGCGACTACCTGCTGGAGCCCGGCCGCAACAGCCTGGTCCAGGTCCCCGAAGCCCGGTTCGACCTCTGGGTGGACGAGGGCGGCCACCCGCGAAGACTCAGCTACACCGCCCCGAACGGGTTCGGTGAGACCTACGAGTACCACCCCGTGGAGACCTAGGAACCGCTCCGGCAGCGTGCGCAGCGCGGCGGTCAGTCGATTCCGGCCCGGCTCATCACCAGCTCGGGGACGTTGACGGTGTCGTCGAGCTCGTAGGCGTAGGGCGGGTCGGGCACGGTGCCGCGCGGCTCGGGCTGGTCGGAGTCGACCAGCAGGTTGTCGCGGGTGACCACGTTGCCCGGTTCGTCGGGCTCGGTGGACACGGAGACCGGGGTGTTCTCGAAGTAGTTGCCCTCGACCAGCACCTGGGAGCCGTGCGAGGACTGGACACCGTACTCGGGGTTGGCGCGGAAGTAGTTGTTGAAGACATGGACGTGCTCGGCGTTACGGGCACGCGGATGACGCTCGGAGGTGCCGTCGAAGAAGTTGTGGTGCACGGTGACCCGCAGCGCGCCGGGCTCGTCGTCGCCGCCTCCCACGGTGACCGCGGACTCGGCCTCGGTGAAGTGGTTCCAGGAAAGGGTGACGTGGTCGGCGCCGTCGGTCACGGAGATCAGGGAGTCGTCCTCACCACCGGAGAAGGTGGAACCGTCCACCCACACGTGGTGGGCTCCTCCCCTGATCGTGACGGCGGGTCCCTCGGAGACCATGCCCAGGTTGGCGAGGATGACGTTGTCGGCACCGTCCACGGCAAGGCCTCCGCCGGTGAACCCGGCGCCCTCCCCCACACCGAGGAGGGTCTTGTCGGAGGCGACCCGGACAGTGCCGTCGAGGTCGATCCCGCCCTCCACCTCCACCACGAGGGGCTCCTCGGCCCCCAGGTACTCGGCCAGCTGGTCGGCGTCGGTCGCGGTCACGGTCTCGCCGTCCGCACCTCCGGTCACACCGGGGTGTTCGGCCGGGGCGTCTTCCGCCTCCTCGGAGTCGGGGTCCTCCTCGTCCGCCGAGGCCTCCGCGTCGTCTCCGGAGTCCCCGTCCGCCTCGTCCTCGTCCACCGGGCCGGCCAGCGCCATGGGCTGGTCCGCCCAGCCGACAGGGGTGCCGAAGGGCCACTCCTCCTCGGGCGTCTCCGGGGGCGGGCTGGACTCGTCCGCCTCGCCGGTGTCCGGGTCCACGGCGGCACCGACGGGGGGTTCGGGCGTGTCGTCCGCGTCCTCCTCCTGCCGGGAGCAGGAGGTGAGGGCCACACACAACAGAGCCGCCAGGCAGGCGGCGGCGAGAGGGTGGAGTCGCATCTGGAACTTTCCAACGAGCGGGGCGGGGGGAGGGGGGTGTCGGGCTCCGACGATTCTCTCAGGCGGGGGGAGACACCGAACACACCGCCCGCGCGGTCCCGCCCCGTGCGGGCACAACGAAGGGCGCCGTCCCCCATCCGACGGGGGCCGACGCCCTCACTCTCACGTTTCGCGATCACTCACCGTGGCCGCGAGGGCTCCCCGGTGCCCGGTGTGGACACCGGTGACGCCCCTTGGAGGCACGTCACCCTGGGGTGGCGCCTAGTCCTCCTTGGCCCAGCCGATGTCCTCGTACACGTAGTCCGAGGCCAGACCGAACTCACCCCAGTTGTGCAGGTTCTCGTCCATGATCCACAGACCGGGACGCTCGAACAGCGGGATGGTGACGACCTCGTCCCACAGCAGCGCGTCGATCTCATTGGCCTTGGCCGCATAGGCTTCGGGGTCCGGCTCCAGAGCGAGTTCATCGTAGAGCTCCTCGACCTCCGGGGTGGAGTGGCGACTGCTGTTGTTACCCCAGTCTTCACCGTCCTCGTCAAGCGGCATGCCGTAGTTGCCCTTGGAACTCGAGGAGAACGGGCTGGTGCCGGTGAGGACGAATCCGGCCATCTCGTAGTTGCCGGGGATGACGTACTCGGAGAACAGGGCATTGCCGGGAACGTGCTGGACGTCCACCTCAATACCAACTTCGGCCAGCATCTCGCGGGCCATGTCGCCCTCGTCCTGCGCCAGCGTCATGTCGTCGGAGGCGACGTAGGCGAGGGTCAGGGTGTCACCGTCCTCATTGGTACGAAACTCCTGGCCCTCCTCCAGGGTCCATCCAGCCTCGTCGAGCAGCTCTGCCGCGCGCTCCAGGTCTCGGGTGCCGAGCTCACCGCTGTTGTCCTGGTAGCCGTTCTGGCTGGATCGCAGAAGACGGTTGACCTCACCGGTGATGGGCCAGTTCACGGCTCCGAGGGCGACCTCGGCCATGGTGTCCCTGTCAATGCTCAGTGCGACGGCCTGACGGACGCGCTTGTCCTCCAGTCGCGGACTGGAACCGTTGATGGAGAGGAAGCGATGGCCGTGGTTGACCGCCTGGGTGAAGTACGCGCCGTCATCCTCCTTGTCCTTCAGCAACTGGTAACCGGCCGCGTCATAGCCGAGGTAGAAGCCGTCGACTTCACCGTTGTTGAAGGCAGCGGGCTGTGCGTCCAACGCCATGGCGTCGAAGATGATGCGGTCGAGCTTGGCCTCGGCCCCCCACCAGTCCTCGTCCTTGTGGATGGTGATGCGCTCCGCGACGTCGTCGAACTCCACGTCCCCGAAGGGACCGGCGGTAACGGGCATCGCCTTGTTGAACCCGGTGTTGAACAGCTCCGCGTCCTCCATGTACTCCTTGGGGTACAGAGGGGAGAACAGGGTCGGCCACTCACCGTAGGGCTCGGTGAAGGTGAGCGAGAAGGAGTACTCGTCCTCCCCTTCGACGAACTCGTCGATCCATTCGTAACCGACGGTGGAGCCGATCTCGAAGTCGGAGCCCCGCTCGCCCGTGCGGGTGATGACGGTCGCCTCGTAGTCCTCGGAGGTGACCGGGTTGCCGTCCGACCACACGGCGTCCGGGTTCAGGGTGTAGTCAAGCTGGAGGCCGTCGTCACTGAGCTCGTAGTCGAGGACGTACTCCTCACGCGGGAAGTAGTCACCCTCGGCGGTGTAACGGCTGGCGGAGGGCAGAACAGCGGCGGCCACGCGGCGGACATCCGCCTTGTTGCCCTGCACGTGGTGCATGTTGTGCTGCTCTTCGTACTGGCTGAGCGCCCAGACGAAGGTGCCACCGTCCTGGAGTTCGTCACGGGGCGCAGGGTTCAGGTCTTCGGGTGGAAGCTCCGCGACCGCCTCCTGAGCGGCTTCCGGGTCGTTTCCGTCGTCACTACTGCACGCGCTGGCGAGAAGCACCAGGACCGCGGCGGGGGCGAGATAACGCGCCTTCCCGATTCGCATGGGGATCTTCCTCCTGTGAGTGTCGGCCAGTACGCGGGGTGGTACTGGCCTCTGCCGTCTCGGACCGCGGTCAGAGCACGTCCTGTCGCTCCGCGAAGTGGCAGGCCGTTCCCTGGTCCCCACCGTTGGTGGGCAGGATCCGCGGTTCGACGCTCATGCACTGCTCTTGGTCGGACTCCGAGAGAGTGATGAACTTCTGGCACCTGGTCCGGAACCTGCAACCCGAGGGCGGGTTTGCGGGGCTGGGCAGGTCACCGTCCAAGACGATGTGCGTGCGGGCGCGTTCCTTCTCGGGGTCGGGGATGGGAATCGCGGACAGCAACGCCTGGGTGTAGGGGTGAGCGGGCCGGGTGTAGATCGACTTGGTGTCACCGATCTCCACGATCCGGCCCAGGTACATGACCGCCACCCGGTCGGCGATGTGCCGGACCACGGACAGGTCGTGTGCCACGAAGAGGTAGGACAGGCCCAGCTTGGCCTGTAGCTCCTCCAACAGGTTGACCACTCCCGCCTGGATGGACACGTCCAGAGCGGACACCGGCTCGTCGAGCACCAGCAGCTTCGGCTCCAGGGCCAGGGCCCGGGCGATGCCGATGCGCTGGCGCTGGCCGCCGGAGAACTCCGACGGGAACCGGACAGCGTGCTCGGGGTTGAGGCCGACCAACTCGAGCAGCTCGTACACGCGCGCGGTGGACTCAGCGGAGGGGACGCCGTGCGTGCGCAGGGGCTCGGCGATGATGTCGAAGACCGTCATGCGCGGGTCCAGCGAGCTCATCGGGTCCTGGAACACGATCTGCATGTCGCGGCGCATCGCGAACCGGTCGGCCTTGCTGAGCGAGGCGGTGTCCTTGCCCATGACCTCGATCCGCCCCTTCTGGGGCTTGTGGAGGTGGAGAATCTCCATGAGGGTCGACGACTTGCCGCAGCCGGACTCGCCCACCAGGGCGAGGGTCTCGCCCTCGCGAACGTCGAAGTCGAGGCCGTCCACCGCGTAGACGGAGCCGACCCGGCGCTTGAACACCGACCCCTTCATCAGCGGGTGGTGCTTGATGAGGCCCTCAGCCCGCAGCATCTCAGGACGATCCTCACGGCGGACCTCGTTCTCGACAACCTCGGGAATCTCCGGAATCGGGTAGATGTCCTGGCCGGTCCAGTCGTTCTCGGCGATCTCCCCGGAGCGGATGCAGGCGACCCGCTGCACACCGGTGTCGTGCACCGTGGTGTGACCGTCGGTGTCGTCGGCGACCTCCTCGCGGATCTCGTGGGCGGGGGGCTGGCCGCCGACGCGCAGTAGTTTGGGCTCGGCGAGCTCACACTCTGGCTTGACGATGGGGCAGCGCGGGGCGAACGGGCAACCCGGCGGCAGGTTGGTCAGGGAGGGCGGAGTCCCCTTGATGGGGATGAGCGCGCCCTGGCGCTCAAGGTCCATCCGCGGTACCGCACCGAGCAGACCCATGGTGTAGGGCATGCGGCTGGAGTAGTAGATCTCGTCGACGCCGCCGATCTCCACGGGGCGTCCCGCGTACATGACCAGGAGGCGGTCCACGAACCCCGCCACGACGCCGAGGTCGTGGGTGATCATGACGATCGCGGCGCCGGTCTCGGCCTGGGCGGTGCGCAGAAGGTCGAGAATCTGTGCCTGGATGGTGACGTCCAGGGCCGTGGTGGGCTCGTCACAGATGATGACGTCGGGGTTGTTGGCCATGGCCATGGCGATCATGACGCGCTGGCGCATCCCGCCGGAGAACTCGTGCGGGAACGATCGGTAGCGCTGGGCGGCGTTGGGGATACCGACGAGTTCGAGGAGTTCCACGGCCCGAGCGTGCGCCTTGCCCTTGCCCGCCCTGGGATCGTGGACCAGGACGGCCTCGGCGAGCTGGTCGCCGACCGTGTACACGGGGGTGAGCCCGGACAGCGGGTCCTGGAAGACCATGGAGATGACCTTGCCGCGCTTCCTGGCCATGGCGCGGTCGTCCAACCCGAGGATCTCCTCACCGTGGAGGCGGACGGAACCGGTGACCCGGGCGTTGTCGGGCAGCAATCCCATCGCAGCCATGGAGGACACGGACTTGCCGGAACCGGACTCGCCGACGATGCCGAGCACCTCGCCGCGGTTGACGGCGTAGCTGACGCCACGTACGGCATGGACATCCGGATTGTTGTTCAGCCCGGCGAAGGTGACAGTGAGGTCGGTGACCTCCAGAACCGGGACGTGACCGGTCTGGTCTTTCCGTTCCGACGCGTGAGTTTCAGTCATGTCGGTGCTCATGTGTGTGCCCTCCCCCTAGGAGCGACGCGACTTGGACGAGGGGTCGAGGGCGTCGCGCAGCCCGTCCCCGATCATGTTCACTGCCAGGACCAGCACGACCAGCATGACCGTGGGAAACATGAAGACCCACGGGGCTGTAGTGGCGAACGGGGCCCCGTCCGCGATCACGACACCAAGACTGACGTCCGGCGGCTGGACACCCAGGCCGAAGTAGCTGAGCGCGGTCTCACCGATGATCGCCGCGCTGACCATGATCGTGGCGTCCGCGATGAGGAGGGACGACATGTTCGGCAGGATGTGCCGCAGGATGATGCGGTGAGAGGGAACGCCCATGAAGCGGGCAGCGTGGATGTACTCGCGCTCACGGAGCGAAATCGTCAGGCCCCGGACCATCTTCGAGGTGACCATCCAGCTGAACGCGGCCAGCAGGATGACCAGGATGAGCCAGCCGCCCTGGCCGACGAAGTGCCGGGACAGAATGGCGAGGACGACAAAGCTGGGCAGAACCAGAGCGAGATCGGCCACCCACATGAGGAGTCGGTCGGGCAGGCCACCGAAGTATCCGGCGAAGGAGCCGACGAGCGCGGCGACGGCGGTGGAGCCGAGCGCGACCAGCAGTCCGATGAGGAGCGACTTCTGCAGGCCAGCCGTCGTGTGAGTGAAGATATCCTGGCCGGTTCGGTTGGTGCCGAACCAGTGGTCAGGTGAGGGTCCGTTGAGGATGGACACGTAGTCGCGCTGGCCCACCTCCCAAGCGCTGATGATCGGTCCGACGAAGGCGAACAGGGCCAGCAGGACGATCAGGACGAGGCCGACGATGACTCGTCGGGTGGCCAGCATCTGACGAACGACGTCCTTGAGCCGGTTCGGGGCCGGTGGCATCGTCGGCCCTTCGACCGCCGTACTCTCTTGGGGCGTGCTCATGGCGTGGTCTCCAGCTGGACTGCCGCGGAGGTGCGCGGGTGGGGCATGGCGGGGCTGTGGGATCGGGTTCGCGGGTGCGTCATAGTCACACCCGCACTCTCGGGTCGAGCCAGGCGTAGAGGATGTCCGAGAGGAAGGACGCCGCCATGATGGTGATCGCCATGAACCAGGAGACCGCCGCGACCACATGCACGTCCTGACGGGCGATGGAGTCGATCAGCCAGGCGCCCATGCCGTGCCAGCCGTAGATCTTCTCCGTGAAGGTCGCGCCGGACACCAGGGCACCGAAGGTGAAGGTGAAGTAGGTGATCGTGGGGATCAGCGCGGTACGCAGCGCATGCTTGAACAGCGCCTTCCTCCGGGTGAGCCCCTTGGCCATCGCCGTACGCACGAAGTCCGAGCCCAGCACGTCCAGCATCATGTTGCGCTGGTAGCGGGCGAAGGCGGCGAACAACGCCAGGGCGAGCACAAGAGTGGGCAGGATCGCGTGGTGGACTCGGTTGAGTAGGAGTTCCCACCAGGCCCCGCTGAACCCCGCCGTGTACTCGCCCGAATAGCGGAACATCGTGAAACCGAAGGCGTCGTTGACGAAGACCGCGGCGACCTGGACGACGATGGCAATGACCACGGTCGGGACCGACAGCACGAAGAAGGACGCGGCGGTGGCGGCTTTGTCGAAGCGGCGGTACTGGCGCACCGCGGCGTAGGCCCCGATCAGGATCCCGAGCGCGCTGCCGAGGATGGTGGCGACAGTGATCAGCCGTAGGGTCACACCGGCCTTCATCCACATCTGGGAGGAGACCTCACCGCCCTGGATGGTCTTGCCGAAGTCTCCGGTGACGATGCCACCGATCTGGCCGGTCGCGCCGACGTCGCCCACGAGCCAGGTGATGTAGCGCTGGAAGATCGGGGTCTGATCGTTGAGGTTCAGGACGTCCAGTTGGGCGTTGATGAACTCAGGCTCTGGCGGCGGCTGCATCTGCTCGAAGTATCCGCGCGGATACAGATTGGTGGCCGCGAGCACGTACGCGAAACTCGTCGCGATGAAAATCAGCACGACGTAGTTCAGCAGCCGTCTGGCCAGGAACTTGCCCAAAACTATCTCCGAACCTCACAGCCGAGCCCGGCGCTTGACCTGTCTTGATCTGTTGTGGGTCACCAGCACGCGGAGTGACACGGGTCGGGCAAGGTTCGCGCGCTCCGATCGGTTAGTCCGGGTAAGCGCCCAAGCTCTGCCGACACCGCGGGGATCACCCCCAGTGACCGCCGAAACACACTGGATTCCAGTTCACGGTCAGTGACCGGAATGTCAAGATTCTGGGGGATCACTAGACACTTGCCGGTAACCACCGCATCAAGAAAGGACAACGGTGGCAATGTGGGCAGCAAGTTCGCATGCAATTGTCAAGCCTGACACGCAACGCAGCACCTCAACTCCATTGCGTCACACAACCGCACTGAACTGGGCCTATGTGGATTTCGAGCACGGATCACGTAAACGTCGTTTACGGAAAACCGACCCCCGAGACGATTCGCCACCCGACCGATCAACGTTCGCAACACGCCGGAAACGGCCCCCCTCCGCACGCCGGCCGAGACCGGACCAGCACGCCCAATCATTACTATCCGTCACCAAAATCCCGATCTCCGGCGATTTCCGTTCCACGCCGCATCCCCCGAATAGGTGACCTTGGGTAACGCGCGTTAACACGGGCTAAGCATCGCCCCTGAAGCCGTCTTACGAACGGCGCCCTCCGCACCCCCTGCCACCTGCACGGATTCGAGTGACGTGGCCAACACCGGCGGTCGGACACGCGGTACCAACGGGGCTGGGGAACCGGACCGCACCGCGCCCCACCAGGTGCCCAGCGAGCGCGCCGCGTCACCGGCGACGGAGAGACCGGTCCACGCCAGTGGCCCCACCGGGGCCACACCGTGGCGTCGCCGCCACGACAGCAGGTGCGGCACGGTCAGCACGGCGGCGGCGACCAGCGCCCGACGCCCCGCCCGCCCGTCCCTGCCAGTACCCGACGCACGCCGGACTCCCGGGGGCAGGTCCACACGGCCGCTCGGGCGTTCGCGGGCCCAGAGCACCCCGCCGCTGACGGCCACCGCTGCCACGAGCGGCCAGTGGGCCGTCCGCGCGAACCTCGCTCCGGTCCGCACCGTGTGGGCCAGGTCCACGAGCACCGGCCGCACCGTGTCCCCGGCCGGGACCCCGGCTTCCCGAACCAGTTCGCGCGCGGTCGCCGCTCCCCCGAGCGCGCACACCGCGAGACCGGCCAGGGGCCGACCGGACAGGGCCAGGCCCAGTCCGACCACGCCGGACAGTGGCAGCTCGGGGCCGGCGACCCCCCGGCCGTGCCTGCGCGTCAGTGGCCCGGCCGCCGCCCCGGCCTCGAACCGGGAGAGCAGGTGCGAGCGCAGGTCCGTGTGCGGCACGGTGCGCACTCGCGACCGGGGCTCGTACCGCACCGTCCACCCCCGCTCGGCCAGACGCCACAGCAGGTCCACGTCGGCCGTCGCGCCGAGGGAGGGGTCCGGGCCGAGCAGGCCCCGCCGCACGAACAGGGCGGGCACCGGTTCCGGCGACGCCGCCGGACCGTGGGTGGGCGCGGGTCGGGCGGGGCCGTGTCCCCAGGGCAGGATCGACGTGGGGTCGGGTCCCCGGTCGGCGTGGAGCGCGCTGAGGGAGGCGACAAACATCCCCCGGGGGCCGCTCCGCACCCGTTCGGCGAGGACCCGGGGCACCACCGCGGCGACACCGGGGTCGGCGAAGTGACCGAGGGCGGTGACCAGCCAGCCGGGGGCGGGCCGGGTCCCGGCGTCCACCAGGGCGACCACCGGGGCGTCGCAGACCCTGAGCGCGACCGCCCGGGCCTCGGCGCCGTCCATGGGCCCGGGCACCACGTGCAGGCCCCTGGCGCGGGCCACCTGGGCACCCAGGCAGGTGGCGCCGACCACCACCGGTCTGAGGTCCGGGTACTCCTGCCGGAGCCCGTCCAGGGTGGCCTCCAGTTCGAGGTGGCGCTCGGCCCCGATCACGGCGACCTGCACGCCGGGAGGCCGGGCCTCCGACGTGGGCCGGGGGTGGGCCAGGCCGGCGTCGACCAGCGCACGTGCGATCCGGCGTTCACCATGGCGGTCGGGCGTGGCTCCGCTGAGCCAGCGGATGACCGAGCTGACGCCCTCGGGAGGCAGACGCAGGGCAGCGGGCGGTGAACCGCCGACGAGGGCGTGGCCCTCGTCCGTGAGTCGGACGGCGCGGTCGATCTCGACGCCGAGGCCGACAGGCAGGGGGTCGGGGGTGGGCGAGGCCATGCCTCCTACCTTCTCGGGTGATCCGCGCCACGCGCAAGACCGAGGCAAGCGGCAAATTTCGGGAGGTCTTCACCAAATCGTTATTCGACCTTGAACCGGCGCAGCGGCGCGTATCCCCGCCGATATCCGACCCCCGTCAGGCCCACCTACCCGAGCGGAACCCTCTTTGGGCAGCTCAGAGGGGGTTACCCTGTCCGGAGCAGGTCGGCTGGGTCGTCAAGGAGGCACGGAGCGTATGCTGAGCGCGATTAGGCCCTTCAGTGTCGTAGGGCACACCCCACACCACACATGACCATCCTCCACGGCCGGCCCTTCGGCCTCGTCACCGTCCCGTGTGAAGCCCCGCGGCTTCTCCCCCACCGCATGCCGTCGCCCTCGTGCCGCGTCCCCAGCGGCACCGAGCCGTGTCCCTCCCTGCTCCCGGGGGCTTCGCCCCGTGTCTGCATCCCGCGCCGTGACCCGTTCCGGGCATGGACGCGTCCAGGGCCAGGCGCCAGTCCGGCCCTGCCCGCGAACACACGTCCTCGGGGAGTGAACCCACTTGTGTGAGACCGCAGCCCCTCGACCAGTGCCCGCGCACCTCCCGACGGCGTCGGCCCCTCTCCACCGTCCCCAACGTCCGGCCAGTCCCATGGAAGAGTCCAGCAGTACCCCGTCCCGATCCACAACCGAGGGCCGTCCAGTGCGTCGGCGCTTCCCCGGTCTGGCCAGCCAGATCTCCTACGCGCGCAGGTTCGTCGCGCGGCAGCTGGCGGTCTCACCGGAGGTCACCACGGCGACGCTGTTGACCAGCGAGCTCGCCACCAACGCCATCACGCACAGCGACTCGGGCCGCGCCACCGGAAAGTTCGAGGTGTGCGTTCGGCGCGCGCCCGGGTGGGCCCGGGTGGAGGTCCGTGACCTGGGCAGCACGACGGAGGCGCCCACGCCCCAGCACCGGGATCCCTACGACACCGCCGAACACGGCAGGGGTCTGGATCTGGTGGAGGCGCTCGCCAGTAAGTGGGGGACCGAACCACGCCACGACGGCCGGGGCCGTCAGGTGTGGTTCGAGCTGGTGTGGGACGGCGACGACCAGGAGTCCGATCGGTCCGGCTGAGGAGCCGGTGCGGTTCCGGAGCAGGGCGTTTCCGGTCGTGAGGTCCGTGCGTCGCCGTGCCGGGGGCGTGTGCTGTCCTAGTCGTCAGCCGTGGTCGGTGCGGCCCCCTTGGGGTCAGCGGTGGTCACACCGGTGTCCGTGGCGGGCAGCCGGTAGCGCTCGTACAGCTCGCGTGCGTAGTCCTTGGCCTCCTGCGAGGGCTCGTCTCCGAGCTCGTCGCGAACGAGGTCATCCAGGCTCTTCTTCGAATCATCCATGGGGGGAAGCCTGCCTGGACTGGGCGGATAGCACAAATCGACATACCGGTGACACAGAGGAAGGGTCCTGGATCCCCTGACCCACAGGGCTTCTCGGTCATCCGGCGGACTCCGGGGCCCGGGTTCCCGCGACCTTCCGGACCTGGTCCGACGCCCCGACGAACGCGAGGAGGGTGCCCCGCACGACCCGCGTGCGGGGCACCCTCCTGTTGGGTGCCGTACCGGTGGGAGCTAGTTCCCTGTGGTTCCTCCGGTGGTGGTGTCCCGCTCCTGCGGGACGTCACCCGTCTCGCCGTCGGCCGTGGTGCCGTCGCGCGACTCCTTCGCCTCCGCCCGGGCACGGCGCCTGGCGCGGCGCCGCTCCTGACGGGCGGCCGACCTGGCCTCGCGCCGCTGACGGCGCACCTCCACCAGCTGGTAGAGGACCGGGACCAGGATCAGGGTGAGCAGGGTCGAGGTGACCAGACCACCGATCACCACGAGGGCGACCGGGGCGGAGACGAAGGCTCCGCCGCCCGCCAGGCCCGTGGCCATCGGGACGAGCGCGGCGATGGTGCCGACCGCGGTCATCAGGATGGGGCGCAGGCGGTGTCGCGAACCCTCGACGATGGCCTCGCTGAGGCCCATCCCCTTCTTCCGGTTCTGGTTGATCAGGTCCATCAGCACGATGGCGTTGGTGATCACGATGCCGATGAGCATCAGCATGCCGATCAGGGCGGCGGCGCCGATCGGTGTGCCGGTCAGCATCAGCAGGCCCAGCGAACCGGTGGCGGCGAACGGGACCGAGATGAGCAGCATGAGCGGCTGCATCAGGCTCTTGAACGTCGCGACCATGATCAGGTAGCAGATGATGACCGCGGCGAGCAGTGCCAGACCCAGCTGCGCGAAGCCCTCGGTCTGGTCCTGGCTGACACCGCCGAGACTGGCGGTGGCACCCGAGGGCAGGTCGATCCCGTCCAGCGCCTGGGTGATCTCGACGCTGACCGCGCCGAGGTCGGAAGCGGTGGGGTTGGCCGACACCGTGGTGCTGGTGACACCGTCGATGCGGGTCAGCTCCGGCGGCTGCTCGACCTCGGTGACCTCGGCGACGTCGCCGAGTTCGATCTCCTCACCGGTGGGCGTGGTGATCGGCAGCTCCTCGAGCTCGACCACGGTACCCGGCGCGTCCTGGACCAGGACGACGACGTCGCGGCGGATGTGCTCGATGGTGGCGTCACCGACGTCGCGGCCGTTGAAGGCGGCGGAGACGGTCTGGCCGACCATGCTCTCGTTGAGGCCGTACTCGGCGGCCTCCTCACCGTCGACGTGCACCTCCAGCGCGGGCTGCGACTGGGAGATACCGCTGGTGACGTCGTCCGCGCCGTCGATGCCGCGCAGTTCGTCCTCGATCATCCCGGCCGCCTCGACCAGGGTGTCCTGGTCCTCGGCGGTCACGCGGACCTCGATGCCCGAGCCGCCCATGCCGCCCGTGGAGTCCATGCGCGGCGGGTACTCGGTGTCGAGGTCGTCGAAGGTGTCCCGCAGGACGTCGCGGTTGCGGAGCTGGTCACTGTCGGGGTCGGCGGTGATCGTGTAGTCGATCTGGTCGCCGCCCCCGCCCATCATCGGGTTGCCGCCGATGTTGACCTGGTAGGTCTCGATCCAGGCCATCCCGGCCAGGGCTTCCTCGACCTTGACGGCCTCGGCATCGGCGGCCTCCAGGGACATGCCCGGTTCGAGCTCCTGGATGACCGTGTAGGTGTTCTCCTCTGCCTCGCCCAGCCAGTCCGTCTCGGAGTTGGCGGCCATGACGAGGGTGCCGCCGAAGATCGCCACCGAGGCGGCCAGCGTGACCACCGTGGCGACCCTGCGCTTGGTGGTGATCCACCGGATGACCGGCAGGTAGGCCCGCTGGAGCGGGGTGCGCATCTCGCGCTGGTGCGCGGCTCGCTCGATCTCCTCGCGGCTGGCGTCCCCGACCTCGGCGGGCCGCAGGAACCAGTAGCACAGGACCGGGGTGATGGTCAGGGCGACGAGCAGGGATCCGGCCAGGGCCAGGCTGCTGGTGACCGCGAACGGCATGAAGATCTCGCCGACCATGCCGCCGACGAAGGCCAGCGGGAGGAACACGGCGATGGTGGCGAAGGACGAGGAGGCCACGGCGGTGGCGACCTCGCGGACACCGTCCTTGACGGCGGTCATCCGTTCCTTGCCGTAGTCCATGTGTCTGCGGATGTTCTCCAGCACCACGATGGAGTCGTCCACCACCCGGCCGATCGCGATGGTGATCGCGGCCAGGGTGAGCATGTTCAGGGTGAACCCGAACACCTGCATGCCGACGAAGGCCGCCAGGACCGACACCGGGATGGACACCGCCACCACCAGGGTGGAGCGGATCGACAGCATGAAGACCAGGATCACGATGACCGAGGCGGCCAGGCCGTAGGCACCGGCCTCGAACATGTCCGTGATCGAGTCGTTGATGAAGGGCGCCTGGTCGAAGACGACGGCCAGGTTGATGTCGTCGCCGAGCAGGTCGGACTGCTGGTCGAGGACGTCCTGGACCCCGTCGGAGATCTCGACGGTGTTGCCGTCCGGCGTCGCCATGACCATGAGCGCGACGCTGGGGTCGCCGTCCAGGCGGGCGATGGAGGAGGCGTCCTCGGTCACCATCTCGACGTCGGCGACCTCGGAGATCTGCACGGGAGAGGGCGCCGGGGCCGGCGGGGCACCGGGCATGGCCGCGGACGGGTCCGCGCCCTGGGAGGGCTGCACCCACACGTCCTCGATGTCCTCGAGGCTGGTGAGCTGGTCACCGGTGGTGACGCTCAGGCTGCGGCCGTCCTCGTCGATGCTGCCGCCCGCCATCAGCAGGCCGCTGGACTCCAGGGCGTCGGCCAGGTCCTGGGTGCTGATCCCGGCGTCGGAGAGCTCGTCCTCGTCCGGGGTGACCTCGACGCGCTGTTCGGGGACGCCGGACAGGTTGGCCGAGCGCACGCCCGGGACCGACTCCAGTTCCGGGATGAGCACGTTCTCGATGGACGCGACCATCGACTGCTCGTCGCCGTTCTCGGAGCTGGCGGCCAGCATCATCACCGGCATCATGTCCATGCTCAGGGCCATGACGGAGGTGGAGGCGTCGTCGGGGAGCAGACCGGAGATCTGGTCGACCGCGACCTGGGTCTCGCGGACCAGGGCGTCCTGGTCGCGGCCGTAGTCGAACTCCGCCATGATCTGCGCGGACCCGGTGGTGGAGGTCGAGGTGATGGTGTCGACCCCCTCCACGCCCTGGAGGGCCTGTTCGAGGGGCTCGGTGACCTGTCCCTCGACCACCTGCGGTGTGGCGCCCTGGTACTGGGCGGAGACCATCACCATCGGCAGGGACATCTCGGGGAAGAGCTCACGCTTGGACGACATCGCCGCGAGGACGCCGAAGAGCAGGACGGCCAGGGTGATGAGGAGGACCAGCGCCCGGTTGCCGAGCGACATGACCGAAAGCCGGTTCACGCGTTCGTCCCTTCCGCCGGGTGGGCGGAGCCCCGAGTCGGGGGGTGTTCCGCGCGGAGGGCCGTTGGGGCCTGTCTGGACATGAGAGGTGATCGCTCCTAGCTCGCCGAGTGTGGGACGGCCGGACCGGGGTGTGCGGCGTTCGTTGTCGAGCGCGCGCTCACCCGTGCGGTCTCGGTGCCGATCCGCGAGGACGTGGGTGTGGGGGATGCGGGGTGTTCGTCCGCCTGGTACGGGGCCCGCGAGGGGCTGCGCATCCGCCGGGCGCACCACTCACCATACGTCGCGTTATATCGGAAGTTGAGCGGAACAAGGGAGTTCAGGGATCTCTCAGGGACATGTCAGCCTTCTGTCAGGGTCCCGTCCGACCAAAGTTAGGGACGTCCGCGGAAAGTCGCGGGTCACCCATCCCGAAGTGTGTGTTCGTGCACTCAGAACCCACGGATTCCTGTAACGGACATCACATGGCTGTTTCCGGCCCACCGAAACTCGCCGGGAGGCCGTGGCCCTCCCTGTGGACCGGGGGCGTACGACGGCGCGGCGCGGTGACTCAGACGACCGGCGCCTGTTCCCCTGGTTCCCCCTGGGAGTCCAGGGTCATGTGGGGCTGCGTGGTACCCCAGACGACACCGAGGAGGTCCTCCAGAGCGTGGGCCAGGGACGCGTCGACGAGTTCGTAGCTGACCTGGCGTCCGCGCGCCTGGGTCCTGACGAGTCCGCAGTCGCGCAGGCACGCGAGGTGGTTGGACACGTTCTGCCTGGTGAGGCCGAGCCGGTCGGCGAGCCCGGCGGGGTAGTCGGCCCCTTCCAGCAGGGCCAGGAGGAGGCGGCACCGAGTGGGGTCGGACAGGGCACGGCCGAGACGCTGGATCGCGGAGAGGCGCTGCTCGGAGGTCAACATGAAAATCATTGTACATCGTTTGCTGTATAGACAGCCCACGCTGTATAAACAGTGAAGGCTGAACTGTTTGACCGGAACACCCGGGCCCGCTGATCACCCGGGCCCGCCGCAGCAGACCGCCGCGACGCGTGGCGACGCCACCGCTCGCCGAACCGAGGAGGGAACCCATGGGCGCCGGACACGACCACGGCCCGATCACCGCCGGGGCCGCCAACAGCAGGAAGTTGGCCCTGGTCCTGGGGCTGATGCTCGTCGTCGCCGTCGTTCAGGTCACCGGCGCCGTGTTCAGCGGCAGCCTCGCCCTGCTCGCCGACGCGGGACACACCGTCACCGACTCCTTCGGGGTCGCCCTGGCACTGGCCGCCGTGTGGATCGCCGCGCGTCCCGCGACCAGCAAGCGCACCTTCGGTTTCCAACGGGCCGAGATCCTCGCCGCCGCCGTCAACGCGATCGTGCTGTTCGCCCTGTGCGCGTTCATCGTGATGGAGGCGGTCAAGCGGCTCAGCGAGCCCACCGAGGTGTCCGGGCTCGGCATGGTGGCCGTCGCCGCCTTCGGCCTGGTCATGAACATCGTCGCGCTGTTCGTCCTGCGCTCCGGCGCCAAGGAGAGCCTCAACGTCAAGGGCGCCTACCTGGAGGTCATGAGCGACGCCCTGGCCTCGGTCGGCGTGATCGTGGGCGGGCTGATCGTGTGGCTCACCGGCTGGCAGCAGGCGGACACCCTGGTCTCCCTGGGCATCGCCGCGATCATCGTGCCCCGCGCGTGGGCGCTGCTGAAGGAGGCCGTGCACATCCTGCTGGAGGCCACGCCCAAGGGCATGGACCTGAGCGAGGTCCGCGCGCACCTCATGGGGCACCCGGCCGTCATCGACGTTCACGACCTGCACGCCTGGACCATCACCTCGGGGGTCCCCGTGATGTCCGCGCACGTGGTGGTCGCCGAGGACGACCTGAGGGACTCCGGAAAGATGCTCGACGAACTGCACGAGTGCCTGACCGGGCACTTCGACGTGGAACACTCCACCCTCCAGCTGGAACCGCCGGGCCACGCCGACCACGAGGGCGCCCGGCACCCCTGAGGGGCTCCCCCTCCTCGCGGTGGGGCGGCGTGCCCGGACCGCGTGGCTTTGGCAGAATTGCGTGGGTCCCCGAGCGAGGAGAGCCCGTGTCACGCAGCCCCGAACACCAGGCACGTCAACGGTGAACCCACCGCCCGCACGCCGTCGCCCCAGGGCGCTGCGATGGTTCGCACGCGGCGCCTTCTCACTGCGGGGAGCGGTACGGAACCGGGGCCCGGCCACCACACGACACGTCACGCGGGAGCCCCGCGCCTGGCTCAAGCCCGCGCGGGTCTTCCTGCTGATGTTCGTGGCCGTCGACCTGGTCGGTGCACTGCTCCTCAGCACTCCGTGGGCCACGACGGACGGCCGCGGCCTCCCCTTCGAACAGGCCTTCTTCACGGCGACCTCGGCGCTCGCGGTCTGCGGGCTCAGCGTCGTCTCGATCGGTGACGACCTGAGCGGGTTCGGACAGGGCGTGGTGCTGGCGCTCATGCAGGCGGGCGGCATGGGCATCATGACCCTGGCCTCACTGCTCGGAACCGCCGTGATCCACCGGTTCGGGCTCCGGATGCAGCTCAACGTGCAGGCCGAGATGCGCACCCTGTGGGTCGGGGACGTGCGCGGGCTGGTGAGCCGGGTCCTGACGATCTTCCTGGTCTGCCAGGCGATCACCTTCCTCCTGATCACCCCCCGCATGTGGCTGGGCTACGACCTCACCTTCGGCCAGGCCGTCTACTCCGGCGTCTTCCACTCCATCTCGTCGTTCAACAACGCCGGGATGTCCCTGTACCCCGACAGTTTCGTCCGGTTCTCCGGGGACGCGTTCGTCCTCTTCCCCATCGCGCTCTCCTCGATCCTCGGCGGCATCGGCTTCCCCGTGCTGCTGGAGCTGCGGCGCCAGCTGCGCACCCCGCGCCGCTGGACCCTGCACACCAAGCTCACCGTCGCCACCACCAGCTTGCTGTTCGTGGTGGGAGCGCTGCTGGTCACCACGATGGAGTGGAACAACCCCCACACCCTCGGGCAGCTGCACTGGTGGGCCCGGATCACCGACGGCGTCTTCGCCGGGGTGATGCCGCGCAGCGGCGGCCTGAACTCCGTGCCCACCGGCGAGATGCAGGACTCCACCCTGCTGCTGACCATCATGCTGATGTTCGTCGGCAACGGCAGTGCCGGGACGGCGGGCGGGATCAAGGTCGCCACCCTCGCGGTCATCTTCCTGGTGGTGCTCGCCGAGGTCCGCGCGCACGACCGGGTGCACGTCTTCGGCCGTCAGCTCCCCTATGACGTGATCCGCCAGGCCCTGAGCCTGGTGTTCCTGTCCGCGACCGTGGTCGCGGCCAGCACCTTGCTCATGCTGTACGCCACCCGGTACTCCCTCATGCAGGTGCTCTTCGAGGTCGTGTCCGCGTTCGGCGTGGTGGGGCTCTCCACCGGGATCACCCCCGATCTCGCGCCCTGGAACCAGTACCTGATGGCGGTGCTGATGGTCGCCGGTCGGATCGGGCCCGTCACCTTCGTGACGGCCCTGGCCTTCCGCGACCGGCACCGCCGCTACGAACTCGCCGAGGCCCGGCCGGTCATCGGTTGAGCCGGACCCACTCGGCACTTCCCCGGAGGAGAGAGAACATGCCACACCGAGACAGATCAGACGACAAGCGCGTGCTGGTCATCGGCCTCGGCCGGTTCGGGAGTTCGCTCGCGCTGGAACTGGTCAACCGCGGCTGGGAGGTGCTCGGCCTGGACTCCAACCCCCGCCTGGTGCAGACCTACGCCGACGCGCTCACCCACACGGTGGTCGCCGACGTCACCGACGAGGAGGCGCTGCGGCAGATCGGCGCGGCCCAGTACGCGCGGGCGGTGGTGGCGATCGGCAGCCACCTGGAGGAGAGCATCCTCGCCACGTCCCTGCTGGTGGACATGGGGGTGCCCTCGATCTGGGCGAAGGCGACCAACCGCAGGCACGGGCGCATCCTGGAGCAGGTCGGCGCCGACCACGTGGTGCTGCCCGAGCACGACATGGGCGAGCGGGTGGCGCACCTGCTTTCCGGGCGGATGCTGGACTACGTGGTGCTGGACTCGGGCTTCGCGCTGGGCAAGACCCGGGCGCCGAAGTCGCTGCTGGGCAGGACGCTGCGGGAGACACGGGTACGACAGCAGTTCGGGATCACCGTGGTGTCGGTGAAACGGGTGGGGGCGTCCTTCACCTACGCGACCCAGGAGACCGTCCTCCACAAGGGCGACGTGATCGTCGTGGCCGGCCGCACCGACGATGTGGAGCGGTTCGCGGAGAGCACCTGAGCGGGGCTCGGCGATCACCTGGGCGGAGTCGTGGCTGACCAGGAGCTTTCCCACAAAGCAGACAAATTGACAACCGTTTTCATTTTCCCGATGATGGGTCCATGAGAACTCCCATCGCGCGCGCCGCCGCCCTCGGCGCCACCACACTCCTGATCGTCACCGGGTGCGGAACCGGCGGAGGTGGGACCAACGAGGACAGTGTCTCCCCCGCCGACGCGGACCTGACCGTCGTCACCGGCGTGTACCCGCTGGAGTGGCTGGCGCAGGAGATCGGTGGCGACGGCGTCGCCGTCGTCCAGCTCACCGAGCCGGGCACCGAACCGCACGACCTGGAGCTGACCGGCCGACAGATCGCCGAGGTCAGTGAGGCCGACATCGCCTTCTACGTCCAGGGGCTCCAGCCCGCCGTGGACGAGGCGGTCAGCCAGGAGGCGGAGGAGGCCGCTCTCGACGTGGCCGACGTCGTCGAGCTCCGCCCGGCCGCCGGCGCGGACGACGACCACGATCACGACCATGACCACGGCCATGACCACGGGGAGGACGGGGGGCACGCCGAGGACGACGGTCACGACCACGGCGACCTCGACCCGCACTTCTGGCTGGACGTGGAGCTCATGAAGGAGTCCGCAGAGGCCCTGGCCGAGCGGATGGGCGAGATCGACCCCGAGGGGGCCGACCGCTACCAGGAGGGGGCCGAGCGCGTCGTCGGCGAGCTCTCCACCATCGGTGACGCCTACGAGGACGGCCTCGCCACCTGCGAGCACCGCGAGGTGGTGGTCGGCCACACCGCCTTCACCTACCTCACCGAGCAGTACGACCTGGAGCAGATCGGGGTCAGTGGAGTGGACCCCGAGACGGAGCCCTCCCCCGCGCAGATCGCCGCGATCACCGACGTCGTCAGGGAGCGCGACATCACGACGATCTTCACCGAACCGCTGATGCCCGCCGCCACCGCCGACACCATCGCCGCGGAGACCGGCGCGCGGGTGGAGGTGCTCGATCCGCTGGAGGGAGTCACCGACCGGTCGCCCGGCGACGACTACCCGTCGATCATGCTCGGTAACCTGGACGCGTTGACCGCCGCGCTCTCCTGCGAGTGAGTCGAGGGGGTGCGCACACCCCCCAACGAGGCCCCGTCGGATGACCGGCGGGGCCTTTTGCTACCACAGGACATTCGACGCGGAGCGTCCTTTCCAATAACGGTTCCGCGATTGTCACATAGGGCCTGACCTGCATTGGAATGGGTTTGATCAGGCACTGAAGGCATCTCGATTACATGGCGCTTACATCCTCACAAAGCCCCGGACAAGTGGCGATGGTCACGCTATGCTCGGAAGAGTGTCAGTCCGATGCACGTGCATCTGGTAGTGCATCGGTACGCACATCCCCTCAGAGAGACCAAGGAGCTAGACGAACATGACCGCACACAACGGCATCCGCGCGACCGAGCTGACCGAGGCCTCCTGGCAGAAGGCCAAGCGCAGTAACTCACAGGGTGCCTGCGTCGAGATGGCCCGCCTCAACGACGGTTCGATCGCCATGCGCAACTCGCGTTTCCCGACCGGACCGGCGCTGGTCTACACCCAGGAGGAGATCGACTGCCTCATCCTGGGCGCCAAGGACGGCGACTTCGACAACCTGCTCGGCTAGGACGTGTTCCCCGGCTCCTGATCGGCGCACCCCGGGGCGGTGCGTCAGCCACGGCCTGGTACGCCTCACCCTTGCTCTCTCCCAGGTCGCAGGGCCTCCACGAACACCGAAGGGCTCCGTCCGAAACGGACGGAGCCCTTCACGCGTGTGTGGACCGGCCGGGCGGGGGGCGCCCTCGGTACCGGTGTCAGTTGCCTTCGAGGTCCTTCAACATGTCCTTGAGGAAGGAGAGGGTCTCGTCGGGGGTGGCGGCGGAGACACTGAGCCGCGTCATGGCCTTGGTGTAGGCCTCCACCGTGGCGGGCTTGTCGATGACCTCGCCGTCAGTGAGCTGTTCGAGGTAGACGATGTCGGAGAGTTCGAACTCGGAGTAGCGCAGCAGCGTGAAGGAACCGGCCTCCGCCGCGTGCGCGCCCACCTCGAAGGGGATGATCTGGAGGGTGACGTTCTCGTGGTTCTCGCAGAGGTGGATCAGGTGACGGAGCTGGCCGCCCATGATCGCCGGGCCGCGCTCCCTGCCCCCGATGGGACGGCGCACGGCCGCCTCGTCGAGGATGATCCACATCTTCTTCCCGGCTTCCAGGTGCTTCTGTCTGGTGAGTCTGGCCTGGATTCGCTGCTCGGTCACCATGTCCGTCTCGACCCCGCCGGAGATGATCTCGCGGGCGTACTCCTCGGTCTGGAGCAGGCCGGGTACGAACTGGGACTCGTAGATCCGGATCTGGTCGGCTGCCTCCTCGAAGCCCACGTAGCGGATGAACCACTTGTGGAGGGCGTCGCCGTACTCCTTCCACCAACCGGGCTTGTTGGATTCGGCGGCCAGTTCCCGGAATTGCTTGAGCAGCTTGCGGTCCGTGACGCCGTACAACTTCAGGAGGTCCTCGATATCACGGGCCTTGAATCCGACCCGGCCGAGTTCCATGCGGCTGATCTTGGAGGCGGAGGCGCGAATCTTCTCACCGGCCGCCTCGCGCGTGAGGCCGCTGCGCTCCCGATGCTTCCTCAGCTGGTGCCCGAGGAGCATGCGACGCACGGTGGGTCCACTCCCCTGACGCAATTGAGCGATATCCACCTTCGCCGCCTCTCTGTCATTCTCCGAACAAGGGTATCGGGTCGACCGAACCCCTTTGCCGGGCGGTCCGGACACTACACGTACACGATATAGCCCGCGTCCCGCCCGGCCCACGGATCGGTCCCGTCAACCCCTGCGACACGTCGGATCGCTGGGTGGACATCTTCCGGGGGCCGCCAAGCGGTCGGCCCCCGAGAACGGGGGCCGTGTCATCGACTCACACGAATTGCGCCCAAACGAACTTTCCGCCGGGCGGCGTGGGAATCACTCCCCACTCTCGCGCGAAAGCGCTCACCAGGGCAAGCCCTCTGCCACCCTCCATGCTCGGCTCCGCTTCCCTTCTGTGGGGCAAGCGATCTCCGCCGTCCCGAACAGCGCAGATGAATTCACCGCCGCTGCGCATGAGGGACAGCTGAATACCGGCTTCGCCCTGCCTGGTCAAGGCCAGGGGTCCACCGTGCCGTACCGCATTGGTGACCAATTCGGAAACGACCACCGCCACATCACCGGACAAGTACTCCATCCGCCATTCGAGGAGGAGGGCCGCGGAAATCTCGCGCGCGGCGGCCACCGCCCTGGGACGGGGCTCGAAGGTCCACGTGACGGCGTCGTGCCGGTCTCCGCAGACCGGGGTGTTCCAACGACGCGAACCGTGGGTCAGGACCCTGAGCCACCAGGCGCCGGTAGGCTTCGCCACCACCTCCGCACACTCCATGCCCTTCAACTCCTCACTGACGCTTCGCGCCGGGCCGCCGACGAATGGGGAGGCCCGTGCCGGTGCACGACCCGAATGCACGTGCATCTCGGCGTTGGAGGCAATCGTAGGCCACGCCCCGACAAAGTGCAGGCAAACGCGGACACGAACCCGAAAGGATTGCCGCTGCGCAGGTGGGAGGTATCGAAGAGCTGTCGCGCAGGCGTTACCCAGGTGTTTCGCAAGTGCGGCGCAACCACCACCCGGGGACGTACCGACCGGTAGGCATGTGGATAGGATTCCCCAGCGCCCAGCACACGAATTACGGAGGTAACACCATGTCCCCAACGCCTCGTGTGGCGATCGTGACCGGCGCGGCCCGTGGTATCGGCGCCGCGACCGCCGAGCGTCTGGCCCGTGAGGGCCGAGCCGTCGCCGTGCTGGACCTCAGGGAGTCCGACGCCCAGGAGGTCGCGGACCGGATCACCGACGCCGGAGGCACGGCCGTCGCGGTGGGTTGCGACGTCTCGGACGAGGACCAGGTCGCCGCGGCGGTCGACACCGTCGCCGAACGCCTCGGCCCGCCCGCGATCCTCGTCAACAACGCGGGTGTGCTCCGCGACAACCTGCTGTTCAGGATGTCCACCGACGACTGGGACACGGTCCTCGGCGTGCACCTGCGCGGATCGTTCCTGATGAGCAGGGCCGCCCAGGCGCACATGACCGCCGCCAAGTGGGGCCGGATCGTGAACCTGTCCAGCTCCTCCGCGCTGGGCAACCGGGGCCAGGCCAACTACTCGGCGGCCAAGGCCGGGCTCCAGGGCTTCACCAAGACCCTCGCCGTTGAGCTGGGCAAGTTCGGCGTCACCTGCAACGCGGTCGCCCCCGGGTTCGTCGAGACCGCGATGACCCGCGCCACCGCGGAGCGGATCGGCATCGACTACGACGACATGAAGGCCTTCAAGTCGGCCGAGATCCCGGTCCAGCGGGTCGGCTACCCGGAGGACATCGCCAACGCCGTCGCGTTCTTCACCGGTGAGGACACCGGGTTCGTGTCCGGGCAGGTCCTGTACGTCGCGGGCGGCCCCCTGGACTGACCGGTCCCGCGCCACAGGGCGGGTGTCCCCTTTCGGCGGGGCGCCCGCCCTTCGTGATTCACGTGGCCGGAACCGGCCATCCCGCTTCCGACGCCGGGGCGCTAGGAGTGCGGTCCCTCCGGCTTCGGGCGAACAAGCACCTCGGTGATGGTCCTGCCGTTGGTCTGCGCCACCTCGGCCGTCCAACCGCCGAAGTCCACCCGTTCCCCCGCCCTCTGGGGGATGTGCTCCAGCACGGCGAGGATCAACCCGGCCACGGTGACGTAGTCGCCCTCCGGCGGGTCCGGGAGGTCCAGGTCGAGGTCGGACAGGTCGTGCACCGGGTAGGTACCCGGCAGCGTCATCGACCCGTCCTCGTGCCGCCGGACGACGCGGACGTCGGTGTCGGTCTCGTCGTAGATCTCCCCGACGATCTCCTCCAGCAGGTCCTCCAGGCTGACGATCCCCTCGATCCAGCCCATCTCGTTGACCACCACGGCGAGCTGCGCGCGTTCCTCGGTCATCCGTTCGAGGGCCAGGGACACCACCAGCGAGTCGGGGAGCAGCATCGGCTCCCGAGCGACCTCACGTACGCTTCCCGAGCCCCGAACGAGGTCGGACCAGTGCACCACGCCGAGGACCTCGTCCAGGTCTGCCTCGGCCACCACCGGCGCCCTGGAGTGCCCGTGCTCGGCGAGCATCCCCAGGGCGTCGTCGGTCGGCGTCCCGGCCGGGATGGTGAACACCTCCCCGCGCGGCACGACCACCTGGCGTAGCCGCCGGTCGTCGATCTCGAACGCACCCGTGATGATGGTGCGCTGTTCCTGGGTGATGCCGCGTTGGGAGGCGAGCATGTCCCGCAGCTCCTCCTCCGAGATCTCCTCCCTGGCGGCCGCGGGGTCACCGCCGGTCAGTCTCACCAGCAGGTCGGTGGACGCGCTCAGCAGCCACACCACCGGGCGGGACAACGTGGCCATCAGGTCCAGGGGGCGGGAGACCGCCAGCGCCCAGGTCTCGGCGCGCTGCATCGCGACGCGTTTGGGCGCGAGCTCCCCCAGCACGAGCGTCACGAACGTGAGGACGACCGTGACGAGGACGACCGACACCGGGGCCGCCGCGGCACCGAGGAAGCCCAGGGGTTCGACGAGCGGACGCGCGAGGGACACGGCGGCGGTGGCGGAGGCGAGGAACCCCGCGAGGGTGATGCCGATCTGGATGGTGGCGAGGTAGCGGTTGGGGTCTCCGGCCAGGCGGGCCACGGCCCTGCCGCCCGCCCCGCGTGCCGCCAGCTGCTTGACCTGCCCCTCGCGCAGGGTGATCAGTGCGATCTCACTGCCCGAGAAGAGCGCGTTGACCAGGACCAGGGCCAGAACCAACCCGAGCTGTACCCCGTAGCCATCCATGTTCCGCCGTCTCCCCAGTGGTGGACCCGTGGATCATTACCCCTCGTCTCCTCACCCTGACACAACGTGCTGTTCGGGCCCCCTCCACGCACCGTGGTCCGCGCTCTTTGTCGGGGGCCCGGGCACCCGGTGCCGACCGCTGCCCCACGTTCGGAGTGAGGGTCGGTGGCCGGAGCGAGGTCGTCGCGGGGGCCAGGCGTGGCCTCGATGGCTTCGGTGACCTCGGTGACCAGTTCCTCGACGAGTTCGATGCCCTGGGTGTAGCCGGGGTGTCCGTCGGACAGGACCGCCACCAGGTACTCGCGGTCGGGTCCGCGGACGTGTCCGACGCTGTTGATGATCCACGTGCCGCCGTCGGACCCGTTCGGAGTCCAGCCGTTCTTCACCCCCACGGTGTCCCCTGGGGCGGCGACCGCGGAGACTCCCCAGGCCTGTTCGGGGGCGACCGACTCCATGAGCCCGCGGACGTGGGCGCGGTCGTCCTCGGAGAGCGGCCCCTCGTCGGTGTACAGGGCGCGCAGCAGGCGGACCTGGTCGGCGGCGGTGGTCTTCGTGGCGCCCCAGCTCCCACCCGCGTCGGGTCCCGTGCCGGTGAACCCGAGGCGCTCCGAGTGACGGCGGAACCCGTCGGTGAAGCCGAGCCGGGAGTAGAGGAGGTCGGTGACCGAGTTGTCGCTGTACCTGATCATCCGTTCGGCCCGGTCGAGCTCGTCCTCGGTGAGTGCGCGGCCCTCCTCCTCGGCGTTCATGAGGAGCATGGTGAGGATGGTCAGCTTGGCGACGCTCGCGGTGGGGAACCGCTGGTGCGACTGGTGACTGAAGGTGGTGCCGGTCCGCAGGTCCTGGACCGCGATCCCGAACTCGGCCGCGTGCTCGGCGTCGAGGGCCTCGACGCGTTCGGTCAGGGCGGCCCGCTCGTCCGGGGGCAGGGCCGTGCCTCCCAGCGCGATGGTGGGCGGCTGCCGGGGCGGGGCAGCCAGTTGGGCGATCCGCGCGCTCCCGGGGGGCACTGCCTCGATCTCGGGGAGCGCGCCGGGCAGGGACGTGCCCATCAGGAGGGCGACGAGGACGGCGGTCGCGACGGACCGGGCTCGTCGATCGGTGGAGGGAGGCCGGGGCACACGATCACCGGTTGCACCGTTGAGGGGGTCTCACGGCCATTATTCCCGGACAACCAGCGCGAATCACCCGTCCGATACCGAATCGGTACCGGTGGGTCAGTCCGTTCCCAGGCGGGTTTCCTCGTCGATTCCCCGGGCCACCAGGGCCTCACCGGTGGCGTCGGCCATCCGGAGCAGTTGGACGATCACCGGCACCACCAGCAGGTGGGGCCGCCCGGACAGGCCGCGTGCGCGGTACCCCTCCCGTGCGGCTCGCCAGGCGGTGGCGACCATCGGGATCGACCGCACGGTCAGCGCGAGCACCAGGGCGACCCGGTCGGGGTTCACGCCCACGTGGCGCAGCGGGCGGGCGAGGCGTTCGAAGAGGTCCAGCATCTCCCGCACACGGGTCGTGAGGGTGACGGAGTTGGCCAGCAGCACCAGGGTGGCGAGCTGGGCGCAGAGCCGGAGCCCCTCCTCCCAGGCGCCGAACAACGCCTGGAACGTCCCGATGGCCAGGAGGAACGGCCACAGCGCCCGCAGGACTCCCAGGGCCCGGCGCGGGTGCAGGCCGACCAGCGGATACACGACAAGGCTCGCCGCGAGGGCACCCAGGGACACCCACGGGTCGCCGGCGACCAGCAGCGCCGCGCCGACCACCAGAAGACCCAGGAGCTTGGGCCCGGCGGGGATCCGGTGCAGCGGGCCCGTGCCGGGCACGTACAGACCGATCGCGCTCACGTGGCGCCGTCCGCCTGGTCCATGAGCTTGGTGTAGAAGGTCACCGCGTCCCCGGGGGCTCCGTCGAACGCCACCCGGCCCTCGGCCATGACCAGGACCCGGTCGAAGCCGGAGAGCAGGTCCAGGTCGTGGGTGAACAGGACGACCCGCTGTTCGAGCCCGGCCAACGTGCGGTGCACCATGCGGGTGTTGCTCAGGTCGAGCAGGGTGGTGGGTTCGTCACAGACCAGGATCTCGGGCCCGGTCACCAGGACCGAGGCCAGCGCGAGGAGCTGCTTCTGGCCTCCGGAGAGCAGGTGTCCGGGGTGGTCGCGGTGGTCACCGAGCCCGTACCGCTCCAGGACCTCGTCCACGCGGCGGGCGGTCTCCTCCCTGCCCAGCTTCAGGGAGCGCAGTCCGATCTCCACGTCCTCGGCGACGGTCGGCATGATGATCTGGTTGGCGGCGTCGGAGAAGACGAACCCGACCCTGCGCCGGACCTGCTTCGCGTGCCGACGGGTGTCCCACTCCCCCAGCGAGACCCTGCCCGCGTCCGGCAGCACCAGGCCGTTCAGGGTGCGGGCCAGGGTGGACTTGCCCGATCCGTTGGCCCCGATCACACCGATGCGGTGCTCGGTCAGGTCGAGGTCGACGTCCCGCAGCACCGCGCGGCCGTCGTAGGAGTGCGAGACTCCTTCGAGGCGCAGCATCAGTCGTTCTCCTGGGAGACCCGGTCGTCGATGACCGGGCGGCCCGCCGGGGGAATCGGGTAGGCGCGGAAGACGGCGCTGGCGATCGCCGCGGTCGCCACGGCCTTGACGATGTCGCCCGGAAGGAAGACCGCCATGGACAGGGCGGCGGCGAGGGCGCCGTCCCCGAGGACCACCGCCATCCAGGGGACGCCGATCGCGTAGATGACGACGATCCCGCCGAGCAGGTTGATGAGCAGGCCCCGCAGGAATCCGTACCTCCCGTGCGCCACCATGCGGTCGGTGAGGAAGCCGATGACAAGGGCGGCGAAGATCCAGCTCACGATGAACCCGGCCGAGGGCCCGGCCAGGACGGAGAGCCCGCCGCGACCGCCCGCGAAGAGCGGCAGCCCGGCCAGTCCGAGCGCCAGGAAGGCGGCGATCGCCAGGCTGCCGCGCTTCCACCCGAGGAGGCTGGGGGCGAGCATGATGCCCAGTGTCTGGAGGGTGATCGGCACCGGCCCGATGGGGATGGCGACGGTGACGCTCAGCGCGGCGATCAGCGCGGCGAACACGGCGACGAGTGCGAGGTCGCGCGCGGTGAGTCCCCGGTAGCGGACGTGGGCCGTCACGGTGGTGGGCATGCGTGGTCACCTTCGGGGAGGAGTCGGGAGCGGGTCACCGTCCATTGTCCGTTATGCGGGGTCGACCGGCAGGGGGCGGGGCGTACAGAAGCTCGGCGCGGGTGTTGTAGGGGTTCGCCCAGGGCCCGGGTCACAGTGGGTGCACCGGGCCCCGGGATCCCCCTCGATCTCAGCCCTGGGCGGCCTCGGCGCGCTGGATGCGTTTGATGGGGACCGGCAGCACGCAGACGGGGACCGGCAGGTCCAGGTGGTGGCCGGTGTCACTGGGAACGCCGGTGTCCGGGTCGATGCGCAGCGACATCAGGGAGTCCCCGTTCTGGGCGGCCACGACCAGGTGGTCGGGTTGTCCGTTGTGACCCCGGACCACGGTGAAGTGGCGGGGCCAGGCGCCCACGGGGGTGTCGGCCAGGTGCTCCAGGCGGGCGCCCTCGTCGCGGACGGCGAAGGTCGAGACCGCGTCCGCGCCGCGGTTGGACACGTAGACGCGCCCCTCGTAGGTGGTGGTCATCGGCAGGGCGTCGCCGTCGGCGATCTCACGGCCCTCGACCTTGAGCCGGTGGAGCGCGATCTCGGCCGGGAAGTTGTCAGGGAGGGGGTCGCCCACGGCGGGCACGGACCCCAGGTGCTCCCCCGTGCCGTTGCGGGGGTTCCAGCGCACGACGTGCACACGGGAGTCCAGTTCTCCGGCGACGTAGACGTGGCGGCCGTTGACCGCCATGTGCCGGGGTCCCGTTCCGGAGGGCAGGCGCACGGTGCCCAGGAGGCCCTCGTCGATGGCGGGCGCCGGGCCCTGGTTCTCCTCGTTGAGCGGGGTGGGGTAGTGGTACACGCGCAGTTCGTCCGTGCCCAGGTCCGCGGCGAGCAGGTAGCGCAGGCGGGGGTCGTCGGAGTCCAGGACCACGGCGGTGCTGTGCGCGTGCGGCCCCTCCTGGCGGTCGGAGACCGGTCCGTGGCCGCGGTGGGCGAGTTCGCGGCGGGGTCCGGTGGGAGCTCCGTCCTCACCCGTGGGCTGGAGGGTCACCACACCGTCGGCGTAGTTGGCCACGGCCACCCGTTCGGGGCCCAGGTAGCGGACGTGGCAGGGCGAGCCTCCGCCGGTGGGCACGGAGCCGAGTTCGGTGAGTGTGGCGTCGCCGTGCACCCGGAAGGCGGTGAGCGAGCCCTCGGCCCGCTCGTTGACCGCGTACACCGTGGGAGGGTCCGGCCGGAAGGCGAGGAACGAGGGTCCGGTCGTACGGGCGGCGACGCCGTCCGAGGTCAGTTCTCCGGTCTCGGGGTCGAACCAGACACGGTGGACGCCCTCGCCCTTGCCGGGCGGGTCGGAGTCGGGCGTGTAGGTCCCCACGAGCAGGAGCCGTCGTGGTGTGTCCACAGGGTGTCTCGTTTCCGTCGCCTCGGGCAGGATCGTGGTCCAGACCACGGCGGGAATGCTACCGCCCCCGTCGTCGGCGGGGAAGGACGCGCGGGTCGGCCCAGGGGCCCGGTCCAACTGGGGTTACAGAGAGAAACCCCTGTCTCACGTAGCCCTTCTGTTACAGTTCCTCCTCGACAGCCCGATTCACGGTGGTCAGGTCCCCCTCACTCCGACCTGCCCTTTTCGTCTCCGGGTTCCGGGCCTCGGCGAGGCCGCGAACGGAAACCGTTTCGGCGCTGCACCCGCGGGATCGCGTGCGCCCCCGCGGAGGAAGACCACAGCCAGAGGAACCCGAACCTCGGTACACGGCTCCCCCATCGCGTTCCGTGGCTCCCCGCTCACCTGAAGTCTGGACCCGTCTTGACCCATCGCTCCCTGTCCGAAGTGCCGTTGCCCGACCAGGAGATCATCGAACTGGTCCGCCAGTCCTGTGTGGACATCCCCGAGGGCTCCACGCGTCTGGCCCGGTCCTTCTACGAGAACCTCTTCTCGATGGTCCCCGAGGTGCGGGGCATGTTCTCCGAGGACATCAAGCCCCAGCAGCAGCGCATGGCCGACGCCCTGTTGTCCGTGGTGCGACATCTCGACAGCCCCGACGAGGTCGCCCACTACCTGCGCCGCCTGGGTCGACAGCACCGCATCGAACTCGGTGTGCTGCCCGAGCACTACCCGCACGTGGGCCGTGCCCTGGTCCGCGCGGTCAGCGAGGTCTCCCCCACCTGGTCGTCCTCGATGAGTTCGGCCTGGGTGCTCGTCTACCAGTGGATCACCGCGAACATGATCGCCGGGGCCGAAGAGGCCCCGAACCCCGCACGGGCGTCCCACCGACGGCGCTGACGCGGCCCCACCCCACCCCCCCCCCC
>NZ_LAVM01000052.1:0-42833 GCF_001083815.1 Nocardiopsis sp. SBT366
GGTACAGGTCCCCGTCCACCCAGGAGGCCACGCTCACGTGCGGCCTCAGCGCCGCCGACCACCTGCGCGACCGACTCGGTCTGACCGGCACCAAGATCGCCTGCGGCTCCGGCGTGTGCGGGGCCTGCACGATCCTGGTCGACGGAGCACCCACCGCCTCCTGCCTGCTCCCCGCCGACCACCTCACCGGCCGGTCCACCACCACCGTGGAGGGCCTGGACGGCGTCCACCCCGCCCAGCGCGCCCTCGCCGCCCACGACGGACTCCAGTGCGGCTACTGCACACCCGGTTTCGCCGTGGAGGCCTCGGTGTTCGTGGACACCTGGCGCGCCGAACACGGGGACACCCGCCCCGACCGCGCCGCCGTCGCCGACGCGCTGGCCGGGCACCTGTGCCGCTGCGGCGCCTACGAAGGGATCTTCGCGGCGGTGGCCGCCGCCTGCGCCGGGGAGTTCGACACCGAACCCGACCAGGCCCCACCGCGCTCCGACGCACCCGACAAGGTGACCGGACGCGCCCGCTTCAGCGCGGACCACGCCCCGCCCGGCACCTGGGAGGGCGTGATCGTGCGCTCCAAGGTTGCGCACGCGCGGGTGAACAAGGTGAGCGCCGACCCCGGCCCCGACGGATCCCCTCCGCCCCTGGTGGACCTGCTCGGCGAGGAGCGCGTGGTGCGCTACGTCGGCCAGGCGATCGCGGCGGTCGCCGCTCCCACCCGGGCGCTGGCGCGGGAACGCGCCGAGGCGGTGCGAGTGGACCTCGATCCCCTGCCCTCGGTGACCGACCCCCGGACCGCGACCGCCCCCGACGCACCCGTGCTCTACCGCACCAAGGAGGAGCGCGCCGCCGCGCCCGCCTACGGTGAGGCCCCCACACCCCCGGCGCCCTGGAACGGGAACCTCCGGGGACCAGGGGTGATCAGCTGGCGCGGACCCACCGCCGTGGCACGGCTGCGCGCCGCCGGACGCCGCCGGGACCCGCTGCTGGTGGCCGAGGAGTACACCACCGCCGCCCAGGTGCACAGCCCGCTGGAGCCGCACGTGAGCGTGGCCTCCTGGGTGGACGGGGACCTGTACCTGCACGTCTCCACGCAGGCGGTGAGCAGGATCGCCGACAAGGCGGCCAGCCGATGGGGCCTTCCCCGGGAGCGGGTGCACCTGGTGGCCGAGTACGTGGGCGGCGGGTTCGGGGCCAAGAACTCGCTCTCCCCGGACGTGGTGTCCGCCGTGGAGCTGGCCCGAGTGACCGGCCACCCGGTGCGGGTGAGCCTGGACCGCTCCGAGGAGCTGACCGACGCCGGGCACCGGCCCGGGACCCGGACCCGGGTGGCCCTGCTGGCCGGAGGCGATGGTTCCCTGCGGGCGCTGAGCGTGGACTCCTACGGCGACGGCGGGGTCTCGGTGGGCTCCAGCACCGCCGCCCTGGCCGCGCTCATGTACGGGCGCTCACCCCGCCGGATGCGTGACTACGACGTGGTGACCAACCGGCCGCCGGGAGAGCCCATGCGGGGGCCGGGTGGACCACCGATGGCCTGGGCACTGGAACAGGCCGTGGACACCATGGCTCACCGGCTGGACGAGGACCCCCTGGCCCTGCGCCGCCGCTGGGACGGCAACCCCAAGCGCCGGGCACTGTACGAAAGGGTCGCCGACCTTCCGCTGTGGCGGGACCGGCCGCGCGGTGCCCGCACCGGCCGGTTCCGGCGCGGAGTGGGGCTGGCCGCCGCTGGCTGGCCGTACCTGCTCGCCCCCGACGCCCGTGTGGAGCTGGTGGTGGACGGCGGTTCCCTGGTGGTGCGCTCGGCTACCCAGGACATCGGTACGGGCATCCGCGCCGTGCTCGGTGGTGTGGTCGCCGAGCGGCTCGGTGTGGACGCGGCGAACCTGCGGGTGGAGATCGGTCGGAGTTCGTCGGTGCACGGCACCGGTTCCTTCGGCAGCCGGACCACCACCTCCATGGGTCCGGCCGCCGTCGACGCCGCCGACCGGCTCCGGGAGGCCCTGCGCGAGCGCTCTCCCGACGTGCCCGCCGAGGGTCCCGTCCCCGAGCACGTGTTCAAGGAGGCGCTGGCCGCCGCCGAGGGCGTGAGCGTGGTCGGTGGGCGCCGCCGGGACCGCTGGGGTCAGCTGACCCCGAACATGGGCGACCTCGCGGTCGGGCGCGGGATGAGCGGCGCCGTCCACGTGATGGAGGTGGAGGTGGACACCCGGCTCGGCCGGGTGAGACCCACGCGTTGTTGGGCGGGGATCGCCGCCGGACGGGTCTACGAGGAACGACTGGCCCGCAACCAGTGTGAGGGGGCGGTGGTCCAGGGCGTGGGCTACGCGCTCTACGAGGAGCGGCGCGACGACCCCGCCACGGGGGTGGTGCTCTCCGACGACCTGGAGGACTACCGCCTGCCCGGGATGGGGGACGTGCCGGAGACCGAGGTGTACTTCCACGAGGAGGGGTTCGAACACGTGGTGGGCGGTGGGATCGGTCTGGGCGAGGTCTCGGTGGTGGGTGTGGCGGCGGCCCTGGGCAACGCCGTGCACGACGCCACCGGCTGGCGCCCGCACGAACTTCCGCTGCGACCGGACCGACTGATCGGAGGACTGCGTTGAGCACCACGCGAGGGCCCGTCATCCCGACCGTCACCCGCCCCACGAGTGTGGCCGGGGCCGCCCGGAACCTGGTCGACGGCGGCGCGCGCCCGCGCGCCGGGGGCACCGACATCGCCGCCTGTGTGGAGGTCGGGGTGACCGCGCCCGGCCCCCTGGTGGACCTGTTGGACGTACCCGAACTGCGCGGGGTCCGATGGGCGGACGACGGCTCGGCACGGATCGGCGCGATGACCACCGTCGCCGAACTGGGCGCCGACCCGCTCCTGGCCGGGGCCTTTCCGGGGCTGACCGCCACCGCACGGGCGCTGGCCACCCCGCAGATCCGGGGCACGGCGACGGTGGGCGGCAACCTGCTCCAGCGCAACCGCTGCACCTACCTGCGCAACCCGGCCTTCGACTGTTTCCAGACCGGGGGTGACTCGTGCCCGGCCCGAACCGGTGACCACCTGCGCGGCGTGGTGGTGGACCAGGGCCCGTGCGTGGCCCCGCACCCGTCGTCGCTGGCGGTGGCGCTGCTGGCGTACGACGCGTCCGCGGTCGTGGTGGCCGGGCCGGGGGCCGGGGACGAGGCCGAACGGGGCCTGGCCGAGCTGTACGACGGCTCCGACCCCACGCGTGACCACGTGCTCGCCCCAGGCGACCTGCTGGTCGCGGTGGCCCTGCCCCGCCCGGTGCCGGGTGAGCGCGCGGCCCACCTGCGGATGGCGGGGCGTTCCAGGTCGGAGTGGCCGCTGGTCGAGGTGGTGGCCCGGCTGGAGTGCGCCGAGGAGGGGCGGGGGCCGGTGACCCGCGCGTCGGTGGCCGTGGGAGGGGTGGCCCGCACCCCGTTGCGGCTGCCCGGGCTGGAGCGGGCCCTGGTGGGTTCGGTACCCGGTGAGGCCCTGGATGAGGGGGTGGAGCGGGCTCTGGAGGGAATAGCGGATCTCTGTTCCCCGCTGCCCGCCACCGGCTACAAGGTCCACCTGCTCCGGGACACCGTACGGGACGTCCTCGAAGACGCCCTGGAGTCACCCCGCCGGTGACACGGGCACGGAGCACGTGATCGGCAGAGTGGGTCCGGGTCCGGGTGGGCAGCCGCGACGTGGCGGCCCACCCGCCCCAGGTCAACCCGAGTGGTCGGCGGCGGGGAGGATGAGTTCGTCCTGACACGTGGTTCCGTCGAGGTGCTCGCCGACGAATGGAGCGCCCACGTGAAGCGGTCGCTGGTCGACGACCCGACGCGCCTGGCCGAGGAGATCCGCGGCGGAGTCCTGTGAATCCCGCACGTGAGCCGTGTGGGACGCCGCGTCGACCTCACCAGACCGACCCCGGCACGCGCCGAGGGCCCGCCGACACGGCGGGCCCTCGGGGCCGATGTCCGGTCTGTGTCCGGCCCGCGTCAGCCGCGCACGAGCGCCTGGTGGGCCAGCTCGCGGCACACCACCGCGAAGTCCAGCCCGGCGGCGGCCGCCGCCATCGGGAACGTGGAGGTCTCGGTCAGCCCGGGGGCGACGTTGGTCTCCAGGAAGGTCGCCTCACCATTGGCGTCCACGATGAGGTCGGTCCGGGAGAAGTCGCGCAGCCCCAGGGTGCGGTGGGCGGTCAGGGCCACCTCGGTGGCGGCGGCGACCACGTCCTCGTCCAACCGTGCCGGGCAGAAGAACTCGGTACGACCGGCGGTGTAGCGCGCGGCGTAGTCGTAGACCCCGCCGTCCGGGACGATCTCCACCGGGGGCAGGGCCACGGGGCCGTCACCGGTGTCGAGGACGCCGATGGCCAGCTCGGTGCCCTGGACCTGCTCCTCCACGAGCGCGGAGTCGCTGTAGGCGAAGCAGGACACCAGGGCGGTCGACAGCTCGCTGACCGAGGTGACGGGGGTCGCGCCGAAGGCCGATCCGCCGCGGTCCGGCTTGACGAACAGCGGCAGTCCGAGCCGGTGGGCCAGGCGGTCGAGCAGCGCCGGGGCACCCAGGTCGTGGAAGGCCGACTTGGGCAGGGTGGCGCCGCGCGGGACCCGCACGCCCTTCTCGGCGAGCAGGGCCTTGGCCGCGGGCTTGGTGTAGGCCAGGCGGCAGGCGTCGGGCCGGGCGCCCACGTAGGGAACGCCGACCAGTTCCAGGACCTCGCGGATCGCGCCGTCCTCGCCGGCGGCTCCGTGCAGGACGGGGAAGACCACCCGGGGCGGGTCGGCGGCGAGCCGGTCCAACAGTCCGGAGTCGACGTCGGCGACCTGGACCTCGACGTCGAGTCGGCGCAGGGCCTCGGCGACGCTGCGGCCGGAGTGGACGCTCACCTCGTGTTCGGGGGACAGGCCTCCGGCGAGGACGAGGACCCGGTCAAGATCGGCCACGGCGCGGACCTCCTTCTGTGCTGTCATGGTGCTGTGCCCTTACGAGAGGATGTCAGGGCAGGTCAGGGGTGGGTGCCTGGCTGCCTTCGGTGGGCGTGGCGATCGCGGGACCGAAGGTGTCGCGCAGGTCGATCTCACCCTCGATCGCGGTCACGAGGCGGCGTACGCCCTCGCGGATCTGTTCGGGGGTGGGGTAGCAGAAGCTCAGGCGCATGCTGTCCCGGCCGCGTCCGTCGGCGAAGAAGCCGGTGCCGGGCACGTAGGCCACGCGCTCGTTGACCGCGCGCGGCAGCATGGCCTTGGCGTCGATGCCCTCGGGCAGGGTGGCCCACACGAAGAACCCGCCTTCGGGGCGGGTCCACGTACAACCGGCGGGCATCATCGCCTCCAGGGAGCCGAGCATCGCGTCGCGGCGCTCGCTGTACATGGAGTTGAACGCCTTGATCTGTTCCTTCCAGGGGAAGGTCCTCAGGTAGCGGCGCACCACGAGCTGGTTGAACGTGGAGTGGCTGAGCATCGCGGACTCGGCGGCCAGGACCAGTTTGGCGCGCACGGCGGCCGGGGCCAGGGCCCAGCCGATGCGCAGGCCCGGGGAGAGGGTCTTGGAGAGCGAGCCGAGGTAGATAACGTTGCCGCTGCCCTGGGAGTACAGGGTGGGCTCGGGCTCGCCGTCGTAGCGGAGCAGGCCGTACGGGTTGTCCTCGACCACGAGCACGTCGTGGCGCTCGCAGGTCTCCATGACCCGGGCGCGGCGCTCGGCGCTCATGGTGATCCCGGCGGGGTTCTGGAAGTTGGGGACCGTGTAGAAGAACTTCACCGGCCGCCCGTCCAGCTCGGCGCGGACCAGCGCCTCCTCCAGCTCCTCGGGGATGACGCCCTGGTCGTCCATGCCCACGTGGCGGATGTCGGCCTGGAAGGCGGCGAAGGTGTTGATCGCGGTGACGTAGGTGGGGGCCTCGGTGAGGACCACGTCGCCGGGGTCGACGAAGACCCGGGTAATCAGGTCCAGGGCCTGCTGGGAGCCGACGGTGACGATGACGTCGTCGGGGCTGGCCTGGACGCCCTCCAGCGTCATGTACTCGCAGATCTGTTCGCGCAGGACGGGGTCGCCCTGGGCGGAGCCGTACTGGAGCGCGGTGGCGCCCTCCTCGGAGACGACGTCCTTGACGAGGTCGCCGAGCTGTTCGAGGGGCAGGGCGGCCACGTTGGGCATGCCGCCCGCGAGGGAGACGATCTCCGGCCGCGAGGCGACCGCGAAGAGTGCCCTGACCTCCGATGCGACCATGCCCTGTGCTCGGTGTGCGTAGCGGCCGACGTGCGGGTCGATACGCGAACCCTGTTGGCTGGGCTGCTGCTCTCGGTGGTCAGCGGACACGATCCACCTCCGAAGGAAGGACGGTCTGTGGGCCGTCGGTGCGGGACGATCCGGGGATCGTCGTTGATCCCTGGTTCGACGCCGGGGACGACCCGTTGGTTCACCGTTGGTCCCCGGTGGCCTCGGGGCCGTGGGGTGCGTGACGGTGCGGCGTTCGGCTGGAGTGAACCGTGGTGGAACACGGTTCGGGAAATGTTGCGAGTCTAGCCCAGCGGCGGTGACTGCGGGTTCGACCGGGTGTGGCCTCCCCTTTCACGCACTCGCTCCGCCGGGCTGTTCCGTTGTCTCCCCGGCACGGTACCCACTCGCGTGTTCCGACTCACACAGGGATGACTCGAACATGACGCACTTTTCACCCTTGTCGCCCGAGTGGGACATAGGCCACTTACTCCGCATTCAGCGACATTGGTTCGGTGGACCAGTGCGCCGGACACGGCGCCACGACCCCAGGGGGAAGTCATGGGAGTCCGCTCGACCACCGTCACCGCTTCACTGGCACTGCTGCTGTGCGCGCCGCTCACCTCGTGCACCGCCGACGAGGCACCGGAGCAGAGCCCCGACGCCGCCCTGCTGGAACTGGAACGAGCAGCCGACGCCCTGTCCGTGTCGGTCCTGCGCCCCGGAGCCGAGCGCGCCTTCGCCCGCAAGGGCCATCCCGTGGCCGCGCCCCTGGACTGCACCGCCGTACCCGAGGGCGGCCCGTCCGCCGAACCCTCCGAGGACCTGGCCGAGGACGCGGTCACGGCGGGCGGCGCGGAGACCTCCGCTTCCCCGAGCGCCGAGGGCGCGCCGGATCAGGGGGCGCGCGGGGGCCGACTGGAGGTGCGGTGCACCGGCCAGAGCCGGGACGGGGAACAGATCAGCTTCGAGGGCCGTCTGCTGATCGAGGCGCTCGCCGAACGAGAGGTCGGCGACGACAGCCTGCAAGGGGCCTTCACCGGTCTGGTCGGTGAGGAGGAGGTCTTCACGATGGACTGCTTCCAGTGCTCGCCCGCCAACGCGAAGCCGCCGGAGAAGGACGCCGCGGCCTCCGGGCCGCCCGAGGGGGCCGAGCCGCCCACCGAGGAGGAGTGACCCGCACGAACCCGGCACCTGTGTGAAGGTACGGCCCAGGGATGCACACATCCCTGGGCCGTACCGTCGTGTGCGCGGTGGCCCCGGAGTCTCCCCCGATACTCACGGGGCACCAGCCCGTCCGCGCGTCCGCTGTCAGCCCTCGTCACCCCCCTCAAGGCGCGAAGGACGCGGACGCGTCCCGCACCGGTGGACAGCCCGCCGTGCCCTCTCTTGCCCGGAGGCCGCCCACCGGTGAGCGGGCCGCGCGGAAACAGTTGACCCCATCCAGGCGTCGTCGGCAACGGTTGCAACAGGTTGCGACGTCATCGCCCAGAGCGATCGAACAGGTCCTCCCTGCGCACGCGCTCCCGCAGTTCCCGCACTCCCGGGGCGGACGATCCGGGCAGCAGGTCCACCGGCGGCTCCGGAGTGAGCACGCGGACCCGCACGTCGTCGGAGAAGCGGTAGGGGCGGCTCTCTATCACCCCGCCCAGGTTGCGCCGCACCCGGGAGAGCTCGGCCCGCACGGTCACCACGTGCCGGTCGGAGCCGAACACGTCGTGCGACAGCTGTACCCCGGAGCGTCCGTCACGGTGCACGGCCAGCAGCAGGAGGAGTTCGGTGTGGCGCGGTGACAGCCGCTGGGACCACTCGCCGCTGTCTCCGGCCACCGACACGGTGGCGGCGGGACGGGACAGGTCCAGGGTCACGGTGGAGGGCACGGCCCGCTCCCCCGGGCTCGGCCGGATCAGCCAGCCCCCGGGCAGTGGCTCCAGGGCGCACTCCCCCAGCGCCGGAAGCCAGGCGGTCCCGGTCTCGCAGTGCTTGGGCAGCAGCACCCGCCGGACCGGCTCCATGTGGACGGCGGCCGCCGTCCACCCGGTGTCGTCCACCACCAGCGCCGGGCGGGTGAGGCCGGCCAGCAGCGGCGCCGCCACCGAGCGCAGCCGCTCGAGGTGACCGTGGTGCAGGCCCTGCAGGTGCGCCTCCGCCAACTGGGCGACCGCGCTGACCAGGGCCAGGGTGGAGGGGTGGACGGTGGAGACGGGTCCGGTCACGTCGATGGCTCCGAGCAGGCGCCCGTCACGGGGGTCGTGTACGGGGGCGCAGGCACAGGTGAGCGCGTGCAGGCTGCGCACGTAGTGCTCGGCGGAGTAGACCTGGAGAGGCCGTCCCACCACGAGCGCGGTGCCGATGGCGTTGGTGCCCACGCTCCCCTCGTTCCAGTAGGAGCCCTCCACCAGCCCGACCCTGTCGCTGATCGCGCGCATCCGGTTGGAGCCCTCCCTCCACAGCACCTGCCCGGCGGCGTCCGTCACCAGCATGATGTGCTCGGCCTCGTCGGCCACCGAAACCAGGGAGCGGCGGATCAGCGGGAGCACCTCGGAGATCGGTGAGGCGTCCCGGAAGCGCTGGAGTTCGTCCAGCCGGGCCACCTTGGGCGGCGGCGCGCTGTCCGGATCGATGCCGAACTGGCGCATGCGCCCCCAGGAGTCCTCGATCACGGGGCGCAGCGGCGCCGGTGTGGGACGTCCGGTGAGCCGCGCGTCGTGGGCGCGCCGGAGCAGGACCGCGTGTTCGCGCGCGTTCGCCCCAAAGGGGAGCGCGGTGTCCAGCGAGGGGAGGCGCACGCCCTGGCCACGGCCCAGGGGCTGGCCCCGCCCGTTCACAGTGGACTCCGGCGCAGTGTGGTTCCGCCACGGAGCAGGCCCCGGGCGACACGACTCCGCGCGTCGGGTGGGGCCCCGTGTCCGGCCGATCCCCACCCGCCCGTGGCCCGGGAGCCGATCCGCTGCGCAAAGGCGTTCATGTGGCCCCCAGGTCCTCAGGTTCGTCAAGGAGACCCCCAGTTTCCTGGTTCGGGTCGGGCAGGGCCAACGGAACCGGGAGACACGTTCTATTCGGAGGGTGTTTCGGACAGAACCTTCCGATTCCTGCAGGGACCGCCGCCCCTCGCGCCTCGCTGTTCACCATGGTCACCCTGCTGAGAGGAGCTTCGCCGCCCGAGTCCGCGGAACCGCCGGTGCGGGAGCGGCCGTGACCGGAAGCGGCCAACCACCCCACGGGACGGGACGCCTCTGCTACCCGCGCCTGCGGACCGTCGGTCCCCGGTCGCCCTCGGTGTGGCGGGTGAGGGCGAACCACAGGCGCATGCGCTGTTCGGCGTCGGTCAGGTCCACGCCCAGGTCCCGCTCGATCCCAGTTGCCGTGGCGGGCCAACCAGGTGCGCAGGGTCTCCCGCAGGGTGCGGGCCGCCCTGGTCTCCCCCGCCAGCGGCCCCAGGAGCGCCCGGCTGAGGTCGTCGGCGTCGGCCGGGTCCAGGAGCGTGTCGAAGGGGTCGGTGTCGTCGCCCCAGAGCAGCGGGGCCCCCAGGGCACGCGCGCGGACCAGCAGGGCGGCCGCCTGGCGGTCGGCCCGGGGCAGCTCGCCCGGGGGCACGGGCGAGCTGAGCGCGGCGGTCCACCCGTACGACCGCAGCAGGTCAAGGTGGGCGCGGTGGGCGTCCTCTCCCCGGTCCGCGAGCACGGCGCGCACGGTGTCCCCCGTCGCGGCGCCGTCCCCGTCCGCCCGCACCCGGTCCACCAGGCGCGTGCCCAGCGGCGGGTCCGCCGACTCGGCGCGATCCCCCGCACCCGGGGCCCGGGCACGCAGCACACGGTGGAGCCCGGACCGGTCTCCCCTGCCGCGCGGACCGGTGAGTTCGGTGAGCAGGGGCAGGCTCTCCTCGTCGAGGTCACCGTCCAGGAGGAGGCCGATGAGCAGCCTCCCCGGGAGCGCGGAGGTGTCGTCCGCCGTGCGGGAGAGCAGGTCGAGCAGGGCGGTGGCGGTGCGCAGGAGGGCGCGGTCGGTGATGCCCAGGGGCGTGCGGCGGCCCACCAGGACCACTCCCGACTCCTCGGGCGGGGAGCCGACGGTGTGCAGGAAGACCTCGTCGGTTCCGCTGAGAGCCTTGGCGCTCCGTGGTCCCGCCGGATCGGTGAGGCGGTCCAGGAGGGGGCGCAGGGCGGGGTCCTCGACGCGGGGAGCACCGGGCGTTCGGTGGGCGGGCGCGGCCGGGTCGGAGGGCTCCAGGACCGCCCAGCCGCCCAGGGATTCGGCGAGCACGGTGAGGACCCGCTCCACGGGGGCGGGGGCGGCGACCGCTCGGGCCAGAGCCTGGTGGGCCTCGCCGAGGCGGCGCACGTCGCGCAGGTGGCGTTCCGCCAGCTCCTCGCCGACCGCGCGGCTCACCGCGGCGAAGGGGGTGGGGCCTGGCACCTCCAACAGCGGCAGCCCCTGGGCGCGGCACTGCTCGACCAGGAGAGGGGGCACGGTCGCGTGGACCGGGGCCACCCCGAAGCCGAGGGCGCCGACCCGCGCGCGGACCAGGGAGCCCACGTAGGCGAGCACCCCGTCGCGGGTGTCGGGCAGGTTGACCCCTGCGGTGAGCAGGAGTTCGCCGCCGCGCAGGTAGGCGGCGGGTTCGACCATCTCGCTGGCCACGGCCCAGGTGATGGCGGGGTCCCCCGCGTGGACCACGGTGGTCAGGGCGAGGTCGCGACGGCCCGTGACCACGCTCAGGGGCACGTCGTGGCTGTCGGGGCCACTCACTGCTTCGCCCATGTCTCCCTGTCCGCGCCCGCCACGCACGCTTTGGATGGTTCGTCCAAAGGACGGAGCCGACCCGTACGGTTCGGCTACTGGAGCGGAGCCTAGCCGCTCCCTACGCTGGCCGGGACCGCACCCTCGACAGGAACGGACCTGATGAACAGCCCGATCGGCCCCACCGACTCCAGCCTCGTCCCACGCTTCGCGGGCCCGGCGACCTTCGCCCGGCTGCCCCGCATCGACCAGGTCGAACGCGCCGACGTGGCCGTCGTGGGCGTCCCCTTCGACACCGGGGTGTCCTACCGGCCCGGGGCCCGCTTCGGTCCGTCCGCGATTCGTGAGGCCAGCCGCCTGCTGCGCCCGTACAACCCGGGACTGGACGTGGCGCCCTTCGAACGCCTCCAGGTGGTGGACGGCGGCGACATCGCGGTGAACCCGTTCTCGATCGGTGACGCCGTGGAGACCCTGGACCAGGGTGCCTCGGCCTTCGTCGAGGCGGGGACCAGGCTGGTCACTCTGGGCGGCGACCACACCATCGCGCTGCCGCTGCTGCGATCGCTGTACCGCAGGCACGGTCCGATCGCCCTGCTGCACTTCGACGCCCACCTGGACACCTGGGACACCTACTTCGGCGAGCCCTACACCCACGGCACGCCGTTCCGTCGCGCGGTGGAGGAGGGCATCCTCGACACCGAGGCGATCGCGCACGTGGGGACGCGGGGTCCGCTGTACGGCAAGCGCGACCTGGAGGAGGACCGCCGCTTCGGGTTCGGGATCGTCACCTCGGCCGACGTCATGCGCAAGGGCGTGGACGAGGTCGCCGACGCCCTGCGCCAGCGCATCGGGAACCGGCCGCTGTACGTGTCCGTGGACATCGACGTCCTCGACCCGGCGCACGCCCCCGGCACCGGAACCCCCGAGGCCGGTGGTCTGACCAGTCGAGAGCTCCTGGAGATCCTGCGCGGGCTGGCCGACCTCAACCTGGTGGGCGCGGACGTGGTCGAGGTCGCCCCTGCCTACGACCACGCCCAGATCACCTCGACGGCCGCCTCGCACGTGGCCTACGACCTGGTCAGCCTGCTGGCCCTGAACCACCAGAGGAGGTCCGAGGGCCAGGTGTACTGACCATGGAGGGCGGTGGCACCCACCACGCCCGCCACACACGAAGAGGGCCTTCGGTATCGGTGTGGATCACCACGTCCACACCGATCCGCCCGAAGCCCTCGATGCCCCACACCACCCATGCCGACGCTCGTTCGACCCCCGCCGGGCGCCTGGCCCCGGCTCGCCCCGTGACCGAGGACAGCTGGCCGGGCGGCCCCCGCCGTCAGGTGCCGGACGTCTGGCGATCGCGAAGGTGCGACCAGGTGAGCGCGGTGACGTGCCCGGCCATGGTGTCGGGGGTCTCGTCCGGGTGGTCCAGCAGCCAGTCGGCGAAGGCGTCGGCCGTGCTCACCGCCACGCGCGCCAGCAGCTGGGCGTCGCGGGGTTCGAGGGAGCCGTAGCCGTCCCGGGTGCAGGAGGTGATGAGCTCGGCCACCTCCGCGGTGACGCGGTCGCGCAGCCGGGTGGTCTCGCCCGCGAAGGGTTCGCCCTGGACGGCGGCGCGCCGGTAGAGGACGGTCCAGCTCTCGCGGTTGTCCACGACAAAGGTGAAGAAGGCCTGCATCCCCCGGCGCAGCGGATCGTCGTCCTCGGGGGCGCCGGGGTCGTGGACGGCGGTTCGGACCGCCTCGACCAACCGCTCCATCTCCCGGCGCACGCAGGCGACGAAGATTCCTTCTTTGGAACCCAGGTAGTGGTACACCGTCGGTTTGGAGGTCCCGGCGGCCGCCGCGATCTCGTCGACGCTGACCGTGCGGTAGTCGCCGCGGGAGAACACGGAGACGGCGGCGTCGATCAGCTGCTGTTCCCTGACCGCGCGCGGAAGTCTGCGTTGTTTGGTCGTCACGTGAACCGAGCCTAAGGGGGCCGGTGACGGCGGCCGTGGGTCGTGGGTCCGGGGTCGCCGGGACGGATCCGAGGCGCCGGACCGGCGTGGGCGTGACCTGTGCGGCCACCACCGGGGCGGATCGGGCACGTGGCGCATCCCACAGCGGCCGGGGCCCGGGGGCGGACGCCCGCGCGGGTGCGCGGAGTCCGCCCGTGGCCGGTCAACCGGATGGGTCACTCCGTGGGCGCGTCCCGCAGTTCGAGCGTGCAGCACTTGGCCCCGCCGCCGGCCTTGCGCAGCTCGTCCAGTTCCACCGGGTGGACCGTGAGGCCGAGCCCCCGCAGGCGGTCGGCGAGCGCGGTGGCCTCGGCCGCGATGACCACGTTCCGGCCGTCGCAGACCGCGTTGAGTCCGAGCACCGACGCGTCCTCCTTCGTGGCGACGAGGGCGTCGGGGAAGAGCGAGCGCAGCACCCTGCGGCTGCCCTCGGAGAAGGCGCCCGGGTAGTAGACGATCCGGTCTCCCCCCAGGGCGAACAACGCGGTGTCCAGGTGGTAGAAGCGCGGGTCGACCAGTTGCAGGGTGACGACCGGGCGACCCAGGAGGCGTTCGGCCTCCTGGTGGGCGGCGGCCTCGGTGCGGAACCCGGTGGCGGCCAGGACCACGTCGTCGAGCGTGATGAAGTCCCCCTCGCCCTCGTTGACGTACTTGGGCTCCAGGGTCTCGGTGTACCCCTCCTGGCGGAACCAGTCCAGGAAGGCGGGGCCCTCCGGGGTGCGCTCGGCGCTGGCGAACCTGGCGCCGTAGACGCGCCCGTTCACGACCAGCGCGCCGTTGGCCGCGAAGACCATGTCGGGCAGCCCCTCGATCGGCGCGATCTCGCTGACCCGGTGTCCGAGGGAGCGGTAGAGGTCCCGCAGCCCCTCCCACTGCCGGATGGCCCGGGGGCGGTCCACCCCGACCGCCGGGTCCATCCAGGGGTTGATGGCGTAGTCCACCGCGAAGTAGGTGGGTCGGCACATCAGGTAGTGCCGTCGTGAGGGCGCGGCCGTGGGGCCGTCGGGTCGAACCATGGAACCTCCCCGTCGAGGCGTGCCGGAGACCGGACGGTGCGCGCCGGTCCGGGCGGTGACCGGACCGCGTCCTCCGGCGGACAGAGGGGAGATACCCGCCCCGAAGCCCCGCCAACACAGGCTTTCCACAAACTGGACGGACTCCGGTGAGAGGGCCGGGGCAGGCCCTGCGAGGCGGCACCCGAGCAGGAGACCGACCAGCCGGTTTGCTAGGGTCGCGGGACTTCCGCGATTGGAGAGCTCACCATGAGTACCACCGTCAGGGCAGCCGTCTTCCTCGCCACCGGAGCACCCCCCGAGATCCGCGACGTCGTCCTGCCGGATCCGGGGCCCGGCCAGGTGCGGGTGCGGATGGTCGCGGCGGGCGTGTGCCACTCCGACCTCTCGCTGTCCGACGGCACCCTCGCGCAGACCTGGCCCGCCGTGCTCGGCCATGAGGGCGCGGGCACCGTGGAGGCGGTCGGCCCCGGGGTGAGCGGGGTCGTGCCGGGGCAGCAGGTGATCCTGAACTGGGCGCCGCCCTGTCGGGCCTGCTGGTTCTGCGAACAGGGCGAACCCCACCTGTGCGAGCACGCCCTGGACGGCACCCTCTCCCCCTACGCGGCGCTCACCGACGGCACGCCCGTCTACCCGGGGCTGAACACGGGGGCGTTCGCCGAGGCCACCGTCGTTCCGGCCACCGCCCTGGTGCCGTTGCCGGACGGTGTCGACCCGGCGGTCGCGGCGGTGCTGGGCTGCGCGGCGCTCACCGGTTGGGGCGCGGTGAACAACGCCGCGAAGCTGCGCCCCGGCCAGTCCGCCCTCGTACTGGGGTTGGGCGGTGTGGGGCTGTCGCTCCTCCAGGCGGCGCGGATCGCCGGTGCCGACCCGCTGATCGCGGTGGACGTGTCCCCGGACAAGGAGGACCTGGCCCGCTCACTGGGCGCCACCGACTACCTGGTCGCCGATCCGAACACCCACCGGTCCGTGCGGGGACTCACCGGCGGACGCGGGGTCGACCACGCCTTCGAGGTGGTGGGTCGGGCCGAGGTGGTGCGCACCGCGTGGAACTCCGCGCGCCGGGGCGGAACGGTGACGGTGGTGGGCGTGGGGTCGCACCGGGACGAGGTGTCCTTCAACGCCCTGGAGCTGTTCCACCAGGCCCGCACACTCCAGGGCTGCGTGTACGGATCCTCCGACCCGGCCCGGGACATCCCTCTGCTCGCCGGAGCGGTCCGCTCGGGCGACCTTCGACTGGCGGCCATGGTCACCGACGAGATCCCGCTGGAGGGAGTCCCCGACGCCTTCGAGCGCATGCGCCGGGGACGGGGCGGGCGGTCCCTGGTCCGCTTCGGCGCCTGAGCGCGCTCGACCGGTTTGTCACCCCCTGACAAAGGATGTGGCGGGGGACACACACCCGCCTTGCCGCGCGAACCACACGGGTGCACAGTCGGGACCATCGAGCACGCCGCGCCCGCCGGGGCGCGGACGACCCCCTAGGAGATCCTCATGAGTACCGGAGCCGACCAGGCCGACGTCGTCGTCGTGGGTGCGGGGCTGGCCGGGCTGGCCGCCACGGCCGAACTGGCCGACGCGGGCAAGCGGGTGATCCTGCTGGACCAGGAGCCCGAGCAGTCCCTGGGCGGCCAGGCCTTCTGGTCGTTCGGCGGACTGTTCTTCGTCGACTCCCCCGAACAGCGGCGGATGGGCATCCGGGACTCCAGGGACCTGGCTCTCCAGGACTGGATGGGCACGGCCGCCTTCGACCGCCCCGAGGACGCGTGGCCGCGTCGGTGGGCCGAGGCCTACGTGGACTTCGCCGCCGGGGAGAAGTACTCCTGGCTGCGCCAGCAGGGGCTCAGGATCTTCCCCCTGGTGGGCTGGGCCGAGCGCGGCGGCTACCTCGCGGACGGACACGGCAACTCGGTGCCGCGCTTCCACATCACGTGGGGCACGGGCCCGGGCGTGGTCGAACCCTTCGAGCGCCGGGTCCGCGCGGCCGTCGAGCGCGGCCTGGTCTCGCTGCGCTTCCGTCACCGGGTGGACGAGCTGGTCGTGACCAACGGGACGGTCACCGGGGTGCGGGGCACGGTGCTGGCCCCCAGCGACGTGGAGCGGGGCCGGGCCAGCAACCGGGACGCCGTGGGCGAGTTCGAGGTCGGTGCGCAGGCGGTCGTCGTGACCGCAGGGGGGATCGGCGCCAACCACGACCTGGTCCGCCGGAACTGGCCGAAGCGACTGGGAACCGCGCCCCGGCACATGCTGTCGGGGGTGCCCGCCCATGTGGACGGGCGCATGCTCGGCATCACCGAGGAGGCTGGCGGCGAGATCATCAACCGGGACCGGATGTGGCACTACACCGAGGGCATCCAGAACTGGGATCCGATCTGGGACAGACACGGCATCCGCATCCTGCCCGGCCCGTCGTCGCTGTGGCTGGACGCGACCGGCAAGCGGCTTCCGGCCCCGTACTTCCCGGGGTTCGACACGCTGGGCACGCTGGACCACATCATGAGCAGCGGCCACGAGTACACGTGGTTCGTGCTGTCACAGAAGATCATCGAGAAGGAGTTCGGGCTCTCGGGCTCGGAGCAGAACCCGGACCTGACCGGCAAGGACGTCAGGCTGGTCCTCCAGCGGGTGCTGCCCGGCGCCCCGGGCCCGGTGGAGGCCTTCAAGCAGAACGGGGCCGACTTCGTGGTCGCGGACCGGCTGCCCGAGCTGATCCGGAAGATGAGGGAGGTCGCGGGCGACGACGTGCTCGACGCCGACACCGTGACTCGCGAGGTGGTGGCGCGCGACCGGGAGATGGTGAACACCTTCACCAAGGACCTCCAGGTCATGGCGATCCACGGGGCACGCAACTACCGGGGCGACAAGCTGGCCCGGGTGGCCAGGCCGCACCAGATCCTCGACCCCAAGGCCGGTCCGCTGATCGCGGTGCGCCTGCACATCCTCACGCGCAAGACCCTCGGGGGCCTGCACACCGACCTGGACGCCCGCGTGCTGAGGACCGACGGGACACCGCTGCCGGGGGTGTACGCGGCCGGTGAGGTGGCCGGGTTCGGCGGTGGCGGCGTCCACGGATACCGGTCCCTGGAGGGCACCTTCCTGGGCGGCTGCATCTTCTCCGGCCGTACCGCCGGCAGGGCCGCAGCGGCCGCCCTGGGCTAGGCGGGGGACGGGGAGCGGGGGCCGCTTCCACCCCGTCCGTTTCCAGCCGGACGCGCACGGAGCAGGAGACCGGAGCCGGGGGACGGCGTCCATTCCTCCCCTCGGCGGGGGGAGCCGGGTGCCCGTCGGACACCCGGCTCCGTCATTCCTGCTCCGGCCCCGTTCCCCGGTCCCGCGGAGCCTCCGGGCCCTCGGGATCGTCCTTGCGGGGGCGCCCCCTGCGGGGGATGTCCTTGGCCTCCTTCGGCATGCGGCCCGCCTCGTCGAGGGCGCGGCGCAGGAGGAACTCGATCTGGGCGTTGGTGCTGCGAAGCTCGTTACCGGCCCACCGCGCGAGCGCGTCGTGGACGGCGGGGTCGAGCCGCAGCAGCACCTTCTTGCGCTCGGGCACGGCACCTCACCCGGATCTACTGGTAGAGAGTCCCCGTGTTGACGACGGGACTGGCGGGACGGTCCGAGCACAGCACCACGAGCAGGTTGCTGACCATGGCCGCCTTGCGCTCCTCGTCGAGCTCCACGACGTCCTCGTCCGAGAGGCGCTCCAGAGCGCGGTCGACCAGCGTGACGGCGCCCTCGACGATCTCCGCGCGGGCGGCGATCATCGCACTGGCCTGCTGGCGCTGGAGCATGGCCTGGGCGATCTCCGGGGCGTAGGCCAGGTGGGTGAACCGGGACTCCACGATCTTCACGCCCGCCGCGTCGACCCGCTCGGCGACCTCCTTGGACAGCTGCTCGGTGATGGCGTCGGCGCTGTCACGCAGTGAGGGCACGGCGTCGTCGCCGTAGGAGTCGTAGGGGTACTTGCCCGCGATGTGACGGACGGCGGCCTCGGTCTGGGTGGAGACGAACTGGATGAAGTCGTCCACCTCGAAGGAGGCGCGCGCGGTGTCCTCCACCTGCCAGACGACGACGGCGGCGATCTCGATGGGGCTGCCGGAGGCGTCGTTGACCTTCATGACGGAGGTCTCGTGGTTGCGGATGCGTGTGGAGATCGCGTTGCGCACGGTGAGCGGGTTGACCCAGCGCAGACCGTCGGTGCGGATGGTTCCGACGTAACGGCCGAAGAACTGGACGACCTGGGCCTCGTTGGGCGCGACCATCGTGAGCCCGACGGCCAGCACGACGCCCACGACCGCGATCACGACGCCGACGACGACCAGGGACCAGTGCAGGCCGATCAGGGGAAGGGCCGCGATCGCGGCTCCGCCCAGGAACAGTACGAGGGACACGACGAACATGGGGATGCCGCCGGACCCGAAGGCCTCACGTTCCCTGTACTGCGGCGCTGGCCTGACGACACTCGGCGTCTCACTCATCTGTCGGCCTTCCTTCCATCGGGGCTCAAGTCTTCGGTGATGACTTGAGCATAGCATTGTGATATCACTTTTAATGAACGGCCTCCCCCCGGGGCCCTGACTGAGAGGAGACGTGGACGCGATGAGCACCGACGCTCTGCGCCTGCGACCGCCCAACCACCGTGTGGACCGGCGCGCGATCTGGTGGTGGACGACGCGGGCCCTCGCTGTGACGGTCGTCCTCACCGTCATCCCGGTCGTTCCCGCGCTGATCTGGGAACCGGTGCGCTTCTGGTTCCTGGTCTCCGCCGGGGTCGTCGGCGGGATCGGGCTCCTGATCACCGTCGTGATGCCGCAGTGGCGGTTCCGGGTGCACCGCTGGGAGGTCACCGACACCGCCGTCTACACCTCCAGCGGGTGGATCTGGCAGGAGTGGCGGGTCGCCCCGATGTCCCGGATCCAGACCGTGGACACCGAACGGGGACCGCTCCAGAGAGCCTTCGGGCTGTCGAGCGTGACCGTGACGACCGCCTCGGCCGCCGGGCCGATCGAGATCAGCGGCCTGGACCACCAGCTGGCGACCGAGGTGGCCGACCAGCTCACCGACAGCACCGAGGCGATTCCGGGGGACGCGACATGACCTCCCACGACGACCACCGCGCCGAGGAGGGCCCTCCCGTGGAGCCCGTCCACGGCGCGGCCGCCCCGCAACACCCCGTACCCCCCGTGGAGGGCGCCGAGGAGGGTTGGGAGGGGCTGAGCCCGCTCAGCGTGTGGGCCAGCGCGGTCATCGCGTCCCTCTTCCTGGTCCCGGCGGCCGTCGTGGGCACCATCGTCCTGGTCGTCGTGGGGCTCTCCTGGTGGGCGCTGGCACCCCTCCCGGCGACCCTGGCCTTCGTCGGCGTGATGACGTACCTGGACATGGTGCGCCTTCGTGCGGTGCGCTACCAGGTCACCGCCGAGCGCATGGAGATGCGCTCGGGAGTGATCGCCAAGGCCTACCGGTCCATCCCCCGCGAACGCGTGCGCACCGTGGACGTGGCCGCCCCCCTCCACACGAGGATCTTCGGCCTGTGCTCGGTGACCGTGGGCACCGGTGAGTCGGCCGGTTCCGGCGGCGGGGACCAGCTCAAGCTGGAGTACGTGACCGCGGAGCAGGGTGAGCGTCTGCGCCGGGAACTCCTGCGCCGCACCGCCCCGTCCACGGGCTCCGTGGGCGCCGGGGGCTCCGACAACGGCTCGGAGGAGGTCCCCGACGACGAGGAGACCGAGCTCGCCCGGCTGAACCCGCGCTGGTTCGCCTACGCGCCCGCCACCTCGGCGACCTTCGGTATCGGACTCGGTGTGATCGCCGCGTTGGTCGGCATCAACGCCCAGAGCGGCGGCCACGGCTGGAGGTGGATCTCCGAGCAGGCCAACCTGCCCAGCGCCGAGGAGATGTCCGGGTTCGTGATGGGACAGCTGCTGTTGGTCGTCCCGGGCCTGCTGCTGGCACTGCTGGTGTCGGGCGTGGCCGTCCTGCTCCTGGTCGCCGTGGAGACCTGGTGGGACTACCGGCTCGTCCGTGAGCCCGACGGCACCGTGCGGCTGCGGCGGGGTCTGCTGACGAGCGTGTCGCTGTCGGTGGAGGGCCGCCGCCTCAACGGTGTGGTGCTCCACGAACCCTTCGTGCTGAGGTCGGTCGGCGGAGCATCCGTGCGCGCGGTGGCCACGGGTCTGTCCGCCGGTGACGCGGAGAAGACCGAGGCCAAGAGCCGCCTGTCACCCGCCATGCCCGGGAAGCGGGCCCGTGAACTGGGCGCCGACCTGATGAACGAGCCGACCTCGGCGCTGGACGTGCCGCTGGCCCGCCACCCGAGGGCGGCCCTGCGCCGCCGGTTCACCCGGGCGGCGGTCTGCTCGCTCGTGGGGGTGGCCCTGGCCGGTGGGCTCGCCTGGCTCCACCAGGTGGCCACCCAGGCCTGGTGGGACGCCCTGCGGTCGGCGGAGGAACAGTTCATGCCGTTCCCGTTGGCCACTCCGACCGTCGAGGCCACCCCGGGCTGGGGCTGGTTCGCGGTGGCGCTGTTGTTCGCCGTGGCGGCGTTCTGGTTCGCGCTCGGCTCCTACCGGGGTCTGGGCCACGGCCTGCACCCCAGGTACCTGGTGGTGCGCAAGGGGATGGCCTCCCGCGACACCGTGACACTGGAGCGGGCGGCGGTGATCGGTTGGCGGATCACGCGGTCGCCGTTCCAGCGCCGGCTCGGACTGGCCGACGTGGCGGCCACCACGGCTTCCGGCGAGGGGATGTACACGGCCCTGGACGTCGGGCTGGGGCAGGGCCTGGGCTGGGCGGACGAGGCCGTTCCCGATCTCCTGGCGCCGTTCCTGGTGCGTACGGGCGGCGACGGCGAGCGCTCGGAGTCCGGGACCTCCGTGCTGCCCTAGCGGTCGGGGGTCGACCCCCGACCGCACTCGTCCGGAACCGTGTCCCGGCGCCCCACTTCCCCGGGGCGCCGGGACACGCGTCGTCTCAGGGCACGGTCGCGCCCGAGGTTCGACGGGTCAGGGCACGGGATTGTCGAAGATGGGTTCGCCGTCCACGCGCAGACCGCTGGTGTGGGTGAGCGCCATCTCCACCATGGGATAGACCTCGAACAGCCGCCGCATCCCGAGCGCCTCCAGCACCCGCTCGGCGATGGGCGCCGGTTCGGCCAGGACCACGTGCCTGCCCTGCCCGGTCAGTACCTGGTAGACCGCGACCAGGGCGCGCACTCCGCTGGCGTCGAAGAAGCCGATCCGCGACATGTCCACGACCAGACAGTCGCACCGCGAGGCCTGCGCGGCCTGGAGCAGTCGCTCCCGAAGTCGGTCTGCGGTGGCCAGGTCCACCTCACCGTGGACGCGCACCACCGTCACTCCCGTGCAGGGAAAACGTTCCTGGGCCGAGAACGGGCCATCCTTCGCCACTCGGGCCACCTCTCACCGGACGTAACCTTTCCACTACGCAACCGCGTACGAGATCGTAACCTCTCCAGTGAGCTTCCGGGAGGGTTTCCATGAGAAAATCCGCCGGAATCTCGCCGATATGACCCGACCCTCACCGGGGTGTCACCATCTCCCGTGTTTGGCCGAGTCGTCGTGGGGCCCCGCGTCCACAGGACCCCCACTCCTTTCTCTCGGACACTCCCGATCCGGCCCCCGCACCGTGCTTTCCGCGCGTTCGTGCGGTAAAAGCGGTACTTGGACACCCGTGTGTCGGCCGGTGGCACCGTTCCCCCTGCGGGAGGGGCACCGACGGCCCTCATGGACACGAAGAGAGCGAAGGGAGGGAGCGGTACGCGGCTGCCCCGAGCAGACCGTCGACCGCGACCCCAATGACCGAAACCGCTGACACCCAGCCCGGCTGGTTCTCCTCCGAGGAGCTGGACAGCGTCCGCGCCAGCATGCCCGTGCTCTACGTCCAGGCGGTGCCCGTGCGGGTGGACGAGTCGGGGTCGGTGACCCACGTGGGGTTGCTGATGCGCGCCGACCCCGACGGCAGCTTCAACCGTTCCGTGGTCTCCGGGCGGGTGCTCTACCACGAGCGCGTACGCGACGCGCTCCTGCGCCACCTGGAGAAGGACCTGGGTCCGGTCGCCCTGCCGCGCATCCCCAGCTCACCTCAGCCGTTCACCGTCGCCGAGTACTTCCCCACCCCCGGGGTCACCCCGTTCCACGACACGCGCCAGCACGCGGTGGCCATGGCCTACGTGGTGCCGGTGAGCGGTGACTGCCAGCCCCGCCAGGACGCCCTGGACCTGGTGTGGTTCACCCCCGAGGAGGCCACCAGCCCGCAGGTGCGAGCGGACATGCCCGGCGGGCAGGGCGTGCTGGTCCGCCAGGCTCTCGCCTACGTGGGACACGCCCCGTGACCGATCCGGCCGTGGCGGTTCCCGCCACGGTCGGCCCCTCCTGACGGCCCCTCGCTCGCTCTGGGCCCCGTGTCCGCGACGGACTCGGGGCCCGGGTTCGGCGACGATCGCCGACGTGACTCCGAATCTCCTACGGGGAGTGGGTCTAGGCTGGAGGCCATGCTCGAATCCCTCGTCGCCGACGCGCTCTCCCTGGTACCCGAGGACCCGCCCGAGGGTCCCGCACGCGTGATTCTCGGCCTGACCGGCGCCCCTGCCGCTGGCAAGTCCACCCTGGCGCGCTACCTGGTGCACGCGGTCGACAAGCGAGCGGGCGCGGGCACCGCCGGGTACCTGCCCATGGACGGATTCCACCTGTCCAACGCGCAGCTGGAGCGGCTGGGCCGACGCGATCGCAAGGGGGCGCCCGACACCTTCGACGCCCACGGCTACCTGGCGATGGTGCGCCGGCTCCTGGCCGAGACCGACAGCCCGGTGTACGTCCCCGACTACGACCGCAGGCTGCACGAACCCATCGCCGCCCAGCACGCGATCGGACCCAGCACGCGGCTGGTCGTGACCGAGGGCAACTACCTCGCCAGCGACGAGGAGCCATGGACCGGGGTGCGCGGGCTGTTCGCCGAGCTCTGGTACGTGGAGGCGGAGGACCGCGTGCGTGAGCGTCGGCTGCGTCGCCGTCAGATGGCCGGTGGCGCGAGCGTGAGCGCCGCCCAGGAGTGGGTCGAGCGCAGCGACCGACCCAACGGCGAGCTGGTGAAGGGGCTGCGGGACCACTGCACCCGGGTCGTGCGGGTGAGCGGGGTTCCCAGGCTCGGTTCACGGGACCGCTACTCCGCGCGCTGAGACCCCTCCCCCTGTCCGCGCGAGGAGCGAACCGTTGGCCCCGGGCGAGCGTCCACACTGGTGAACCACCAGTTGGCCATAAACAACACGGTGTTTGTTCGTGCGATCCGACAGCGCTCCACGACCCCCTCGAGGAGAGAGATGCAGAGCCCCCCGCACCGCACCCGGCACTTGCTGTCTCCGACCGCCCCCGGACGGCTCCCGCTGGTCCTGGGAGCGACCGCCCTGGTACTGACCCTGACCGGATGTTCCCACCTGCCCGAGAGCCTCGGCGGCACGGCGGGCGAAGGTCCGGAACAGCCCCGGGAGGGCCCCGGCCAGACGGACGGGGCCGCCCACGACCTGACCGACGCCGAGGCCAGCCTCCGAACGGCCGTCGAGCGCGTGGAGACGGCCGACGACTACGAGGTCCAGGTCCGCCAGTCCCACGAGAGCGGCGACCCCTTCCGTGACCGCAACGCGGGACACCGGTACACGAACGCCCCCGAGGAGATCCTGCACTCGTGGCTGAGCGCGGAGTCCGCGCACGTGACCTACTACACCGACGCCGGGCACAGCCTGCGTGTGTCAGGGGACGACTACTACGCGGCGGTCAGTGACCCCTCCCCCGCCGACGAGTTCCACGCGGACCCCGCGGTCGCGGCCGCCAGTCTGTCCCAGATCCTGGACACCTCCACGGACCTCGCCCACGTGGGCGAGGAGGAGATCACCGTGGAGTACACCACGGGCAGCCGAGAGGACGGTTACGAGGAGGTCCGGGAGACCGTCGCGGGCCACGGTTACGGCGGCACCTTCGCATCCACGGTGTCGGAGTTCGCCCCCGGTTCGTCCCCCGTCGCGCTCGAGCTGACCGAGTACCCAGACTCCCCGTTCACCGTGTGGCTGGACGGGGAGGGGGTCCCAGTGCGGCTGGAGTTCACCAGCGGCGAGTTCACCCACACGCACACCTTCGTCGGGTTCAACGAGGGGATCGGGGAGACGGAGCTGACGATGCCCGCTCCCGGAGACCCCGCCTTCGGGTGAGGGCGTCCGCTCGACGGGAGAGGCGGCGCGCGGACCAGCGGACCAGCGCCAGGTACTGGTCGGCCCGGCCCTGCCCGCCCCTCAGACCGCCGTAGGCGGAGGAGACCACGTACTCCTTGTACAGTGCGGCCAGGCGGCCGGTGAGCACGAAGCCGACCGGTGAGTCGTCCGGGCGCACGAACTGGATCAGCCCGTCGCGGCGGCCCAGGCTGACGCACTGGAACAGGTAGCCGTACGACGTGTGGCCGGGCTCGGTCCCGGCCACACGCGCCGTGGCCGTGTCCGCCGCGATCCACCCCATGGGCAGCCCCATGGCGCAGGACATCCGCAGGGCACCTCCGCGCGGGCCCGGAGCGTGCGCGGCGTCCCCCACCACGAGGACGTCGGGGTGGGAGACCGAGCGCTGGGCCCCGTCGACCACGGCGCGCCCGTCGGCGTCGACCTCGATCCCGGTCCCAGCGGCGGGCCCCGCGATCCCGAAGCCCGCGTTCCAGACCACGAGGTCGGCGCGCACGCGGGAACCGTCGGCCAGGCGGAGTCCGGCGGCGTCGACCTCGCACACGGAGGCGTGTTCGCGGACGGCCACGCCCAAGCGGCGCAGGACCCGGCGGACATGGGAGCGCCCGCGCGGGCTGGCGTCGGCGGCGACGCGGCCTCGGGTGACCAGTTCGATCCGCACGTCCGGGTGGCTCTCGGCGAGTTCGGCGGCGACCTCCAGGCCGGTGAATCCGCCACCGACCACGGCCAGGGCGCGGGGCCGCTCCTCGCGGATCCGTCGTTCCAGGGCCCGGGCTCCGGACAGGGTGGCCACGTGGTGGGTGTGTTCGGCGACGCCGGGGACCCCGGCGTCGCCCTCGTGACTGCCGAGGGCGTGGACGAGGGTGTCGTAGCCGAGTTCGCGCTCAAGCGGCGCAGTGCCGTCCTCCCGACCCGTGCGGACCCGGACCGTACGCCGTTCGGTGTCCACCTGCTCGACCAGCCCGACGACCAGGTCGATCCCGGTGCCGTCCAGGGAGGTCGTCAGGGGGTGGACTCCGACGCTCTGTCCCGCGGCGACCTGGTGGAGGCGAACGCGTTCGACGAAGTCCGGGGCGGCGTTGACCAGGGTGACGCGGGCGTCGAGCCCGTTCCCCCGGATGGTGTGCGCGGCCCGTCCGGCCGCGGCGAGCCCGGCGTAGCCCGCGCCGAGCACCAGGATCTGGTGTGTCATGGGTCCTCCTCGATACTTCGAGCGGTGTCGAACCACATGACGGGACGGGTGTCCTGAAACGTGACACGGGGCCGGTGAGAGGGATCACCGTGGAGGCGGGAGGACCGGCAGGGCAGTTGATCCCGTTTCTTCCGCTCTCACACGGGGACGCCCACCCTCACCCCAAGTGTCCACATGTTGAGACAAAAGTTCCATATAGCGTCCACCGCGGCTAGCATCCCTCCAACAACCCGCACTGACCTGGAAAGAACTCACTCATGAAGGACGTCGCCGAAGACAACCCGGCGCCGGAACGGCCACAAGCCGAGACGGCCGCGCCACCGACCAACCCGAAGCGGAAGGTCCTCACGGCGAGCCTTGTGGGCACGTCCATCGAGTTCTACGACTTCTACATCTACGCGACCGCAGCGGTCCTGGTCTTCCCCTACCTGTTCTTCCCCGAGGGCGACCTGATGGCGGCCCGCCTCCAGTCGCTGGCGACCTTCGCCATCGCCTTCGTGGCACGCCCCATCGGCTCCTGGGTGTTCGGCCACTTCGGCGACCGGATCGGCCGCAAGGCGACACTGGTGGCGTCCCTGTTGACCATGGGCGTCGCGACCATCGCGATCGGCCTGCTCCCGACCTACGCGCAGATCGGAGTCGCGGCGCCGCTGCTGCTGGCGCTGTGCCGGTTCGGCCAGGGTCTGGGCCTGGGCGGCGAGTGGGGTGGTGCGGCACTGCTGGCCACCGAGAACGCTCCCCCCGGCAAGCGCGGCTTCTACGGGACCTTCCCGCAGATGGGCGCGCCCATCGGCTTCTTCCTCGCCAACGGCGTCTTCCTGATCCTCAGCCAGACCATGACCGACGAGGCCTTCCTGGCCTACGGCTGGCGCATCCCGTTCCTGCTGTCCACCGTGCTGATCATCGTCGGCCTGTGGGTGCGGCTCACCCTGCACGAGACGCCCGCCTTCGCCAAGGTCATCGCCTCCGGTGAACGGGTCAAGACCCCCATCGTCGAGGTCTTCCGCCACAACTGGCCCGCCGTGGTCATCGGCACGCTCATCATGCTGGCCACCTACGTGCTCTTCTACCTCATGACGGTCTTCTCCCTGGGCTTTGGCACCGACGCGGAGACCGGCCTGGGCTACGAGCGCACCGACTTCCTGGTCTTCCTGCTCATCGGCGTCCTGTTCTTCGCGCTGTTCACGCCGATCTCCGGGCTGCTCGCGGACCGGTTCGGCCGCAGGCCCGTCCTGATCACGGTCACCTCCGCGATCATCGTGTTCGGCTTCGCCATGGGCCCGCTCATGGGCAGCGGCGGGACCGTCGGCGTGATGGCCTTCCTGATCATCGGCCTGTCCCTGATGGGACTGACCTTCGGCCCCATGGCGGCGGTCCTGCCCGAGCTGTTCCCGACCAAGGTCCGTTACACGGGCGCCTCGGCCGCCTACAACCTGGCGAGCCTGCTGGGAGCCTCGTTCGCGCCCTACATCGCGACCTGGCTCGCGGGGACCTTCGGCCTGGCCTGGGTCGGCGGTTACCTGATCCTGGTCGGCACCATCACCCTGGGCGCGCTGATCGTCAGCCGCGAGACCCGGCACGACGACCTGGACACCATCTCCGCCAAGGTGACCAAGTGACCGGGTGAGGGGGGATCCCTCCCAAGGAACACCGGATGGGCCGGTGCGGCAGAGCCGCACCGGCCCATCCGTCTGTCACGGGCACCCGGTCCGCACGGCCGTCACCTCGTGTTCCTCCCGCCTTCACGGCGCACTTATCCATTGGGAGGTACACGGAAGGGTGTACCAAGCGGCCCGGAGCGACCCGGGACCACGCCCCTGAACCGGTGAACCCCCGCGGCCCCCGTGCCGCCCACCCACCGGACGGACTCCCCGTCCTCCTCACCTGGGAGGCCCCATCCTTCACCGAACCACCGTCCCCCTGAGCGCGGCGCTCGTACTCCTGGCCACGGCCGCCTGCGGCGCCCCGAGCACAGACCTCGACGATGCACAGAACACCAGCAGCACCACCCCGACCGCGGACGACGTCAACGGCGACGGCTACACGGACCTGCCGATCAGCGGACGCACCGGAGACCCGGAGACCGGCCAGCCCTACGTGGGCGTACTGCTCGGCGGATCGGACGGGCTGTCCCCCGACCGCTCCGTCACCCTGACCCGTGAGGACCTGGGTCTGGCCGACGACGGCGAGCTCCTCACCGTCCTGGACACCGGTGACCTCGACGGTGACGGCCACACCGACCTGCTCGTGGACGCCGGAAGCGGCTACGTGGTGTGGGGCGGACCCGAGGGCCCCTCCGGAGAGGCCCAGCCCCTGCCCTGGCTGGAGATGGACGACCCGAGGGGCATGTACGCGGTGTCCCTGGTCGTCGGGGACTTCGACGGTGACGGGAACACCGACGTCACCGTCCTCGACCACCTCCAGGGCTCCCCGATGGACGAGTTCGAGACCACCTTCCACCGGGGCCCCTTCGAGCGGGACGGCTCCGCCGCCGAGAGCCGCGAGGTGACCCTGCCCGACGACGCCGCGGACGCCGAGCTCGACGTGATCGACGCCGACGGCGACGCGGCGCTGGACCTGCTGCTGGTACGCAACCGCGACGAGTCCCCCGCACCCCACCTGGTACTCCGTTCCGGACCGGACGGCCCCGCCCAGGAGGTCGTCGGCGACACCGGGCTGAGCCACGCGTACGCGAACGGCGACTTCGACGGCGACGCCCACCCCGACCTGCTCATCGGGGTCAGCGGCATTCCCAACAACGAGCCGGGGTACGAGGACGAACTGCACCCGGGGTACGTGGACGCCTACGCGGGCGGGGACGGCTTCCTGGACGCCGAACCGAGCCGCCTCACCCTCGACAGCGAGGGCGTTCCCGGCGAAGCCGAGGACGGGGACGGGTTCGGCAACGGCCTCCTGGTGGGTGACGTCGACGGCGACGGGTACGACGACGCGGTGGCCATGACCGGACCGTTCCACTCCCACGAGACCGCCACCCTGCTGTTCGGCGGCCCCGAGGGCCTGACCGGTGAGCGGGCGGCCGCCCTGACGGTCCCGGAGCGCGGCGACCTCGGCTCCTACCACCACCACGCGCTGGCCGACTACGACGGTGACGGGCACCCGGACCTGCTGCTGAGCACCGTGCGACCGTCCATGCCGGAGGGCGACGCGGGGTACGTGCTGTTCCGGGGAGGACCCGACGGCTTCGACGAGGAGCCGGTCGAGTTCACCACCGAGGGCCTGTAGGGCAGGCGTAGTACGGAGAACGGGAGACCGTCTTCGGACAGGGGCCGGTTCGGGTTGTGGAAAGCGCCCGAACCGGCCCTTCGCGTTCTAGTGTGGAATTGGTCCCCTCTCCTGGTTCGCAACGTCCCTGGGGCACGTGTCGTCATGGTTGGAGGGAGGGAGGGCTGCGGAATCACACCGCTCTCCACGATGTCGCATCTCACCCGATTTTCTTCCGCGACAGCAGGCAGAAGATTCGCCCTCACACTCCGATTTCGGAAGAAACCAGATTGTTTGGAGCACCTGACCTTCGCGGAGAACTCCCTGCACAGCATCACTCCGACCGACTGCCGAGGCCCCCTCGACATGGGACACCTGCCGAGCCAGAGGGAGTTTTTGACCAGACTCGACCTCACCACCACCGACCCGCAATTTCTGCCCGCATCCAACACACGGGGAACTTCCCACCTCGAGTAAATCGACTTCGGGCTTCACCACACAAGAGAGAAGGACTTTATAAGGGCTGTCATTGAACTACCCTCAGTGCGCAAAATCGCTCTGGACCACGACTCTGTCGACGGGATTTCCATTGCGGCACCCGCGTGGGTTCGCGATCTTCCTCATCTGCGCACCCACGCATGCACGGTCGTGGCCCTGTGGATCTGACTCCCTTGGCAGGACTGACGGATCTCACGGTGGAGCTTCCCGCGTTCTGGTCACTTAAGGTGACCGGTGCGAAACTCCTCGGGGAGGGTTCCCGTGTAGTGCGGGACGCCCCGTACCACCTTCCCTGAAGCCAAGTCCTCGATCGTGTGAGACCCAGCCGCGTGGGTCCAAGGTCATCTCTGAGTGGGCCCTTTGGCCCTTGTGTCCCTGATCGTCGCAGTTGGGAGAAGTGCCTGGTCAGCGCGGGTGATTTGGAACACCGAGATGGCGCGGAGGCAGCGACGAGCCCCGGGGACGCACACCTAGACTCGGGGGCGCCCCAGGACAGCTGCCGGAAAGAGTCCCCCATGCGCGCGACAGACGGCGATGCCCACCGCCACCTCGGCGAGGACCGGCTGTCGCTTCCGGAGGTGCGCCTGGACGACCTGCTCGACGAGGTCCGGTCGCGGATGACCGAGATCTCCCGGACGCAGGAACGCATCCGCACGCTCCTGGAGGCCGTCGTCTCCATCGGTGAGGGCCTGGAGCTCGAACCCCTCCTGCTGCGGATCACCGAGACCGCGACCAGTCTCGTGGAGGCCCGGTACGGAGCACTCGGGGTGATCGGCCCGGAAGGGGACATGAGCCGGTTCATCCCCGTGGGGCTCGATCCCGACGAGATCGACCAGATCGAGCACTGGCCCAAGGGCGAGGGCATCCTCGGGTTGCTCATCAAAGAGCCCAGACCCCTACGGCTGCGGAACGTGCGCGAACACCCCGAGTCACGCGGCTTTCCCGCCGGTCACCCGCCCATGCACACCTTCCTCGGGGTACCGATCCGGATCCGGGACCAGGTCTTCGGCAACCTCTACATGACCGACAAGCTCGGCGGCGCCGAGTTCACCGGCGACGACGAGCTGCTGCTGCGCGCGCTGGCCACGGCTGCGGGCACGGCGATCGAAAACGCGCAGCTCTTCGCCCAGACGCAGAGCCGGGAGACCTGGCTGGACGCCTCCGGGCAGATCACCACCCGGCTGCTGTCCGGCGCCGCCCCGGAGGAGGTCCTGCGGCTGGTGGCCCGCAGGGCACGGGTGATGGCCCACGCCGACCTCGCGGTGATCGCCATGCCCGGTGAGGAGCCCGAGACGCTCACCGTGCGGGTGTGGGACGGCCCGGACGACCCTTGCGCGCCCCCGGCCGCCGGTGCGCGGGGCGCCACCCTCACCCGTGAGGCCGACACCCTGCTGGGCCGGGTCTACCTGAGCGGGAAGCCGGTGCGGACCGACGTCGCCGAGTTCGACCACCTCGGGGTGGGTTTCCTGAGCCGGATGGGGATGGGTCCGGTGCTGGTGCTGCCCTTCGGCCCGCCGGACGGTGCCAGGGGTGTCCTGGTGCTGGCCCGTGACCAGGACCGGGAGCCCTTCCAGAGCAGTTGGTTGAGCATGTTGTCGTCGTTCGCCAACCAGGCGGCGGTGGCCCTGGAGCTGGCCGAGGCCCGATTGGACTCCGAGCGGCTGAGTGTGTTGGAGGACCGGGACCGGATCGCCCGGGACCTGCACGACACGGTCATCCAACGCCTCTACGCGACCGCTCTCACCCTGATGGGTACGGTGCGGCGGATCGACGACTCCACGTCGGCCGGTCGTGTCCAGGCGGCGGTCGACGATCTCGACGACACGATCAGGCAGATCAGGTCCACGATCTTCGCTCTCCAGAGCTCCGGCGGTGACGACTCCGCGTCCCTGCGTTCCCAGGTGCTGGCCGTGGTCAACTCGGCCACGGAGTCCCTGGGGTTCGCTCCCCGCCTGCTCACCCAGGGCCCCGTGGACAACGGGGTGGACGATCGGACCGGCGAACACCTGGTCGCCGTACTGCGGGAGTTGTTGTCCAACGCCGCGCGTCACTCCGAGGCCGCCTCGGTGGACGTCCAGGTGTCCGTCGGTGACGACGCGTTGGTGCTGCGGGTGTCCGACGACGGTCGGGGGATTCGGGAGGGCGGCCACCGCAGCGGTCTGCGCAACATCGCCTCGCGCGCGCAGGAGCTGGGCGGGGCGGTGTCGGTGGTCTCCGGTCCGGAGCAGGGCACCCAGGTGGAGTGGTCGGTTCCGGCCCGGCACGGGGCCGAGGAGAGGACCGTCTAGGGCGTCCGGCCCCCACCGGGGCCCGGCCCCGGTTCCGGTGGGTCAGGCGGTCTGGTTCATCGACAGCCGCACGGCGTAGGCGGCCGCCTGGGTGCGGCGGGCCATGCCGAGCTTGGCCAGCACCCGGGAGACGTAGTTCTTCACGGTCTTCTCGGCCAGGTACATCCTGGTGCCGATCTCCCGGTTGGTCAGCCCCTCCCCGATGAGTTCCAGCACGCGCCGTTCCTGCTCGGTGAGTTCGCTCAGCGGGTCCTTGCGTACGGCCTCCGCGCGAAGCCGTTCCAGCATGCGGGTGGTGGACTCGGGGTCGAGGAGTGAGCGTCCCTCGGCGACCGTGCGGACCGCGCCGACCAGGTCGGTGCCGTGGATCTGCTTGAGGATGTAGCCCGAGGCTCCCGCCATGACGGCTCCGTAGAGGGCCTCGTCGTCGGAGTAGGACGTGAGCATGAGGATGCGGGTGTCGGGGAGCGTCGAGCGGATGTCGCGGCAGACCGTGACACCGTCGCCGTCCGGCAGGCGGACGTCGAGCACGACCACGTCGGGTTCGAGGGCGGGGACCCGGGCCAGGGCCTGGGCGGCGGTTCCGGCCTCGCCGACCACCTGGATGCCGTCCTCATCGTCAAGGAGTGCTCCGACCCCTCGTCGGACGATCTCGTGGTCGTCCACCAGGAACACCCGGATCGTTGCGTCGCCGGCCATCGGGGCACATCTCCTCAGCGCTGGATGCGGTGACCGGGGACGGCGTCGCCGTCTCGGGTCGTGGTCGCACGGGGTCGTGGTCGCACCGTTGCGGTCCCGTGGCGGTGCACGGGTGAACGGGGGCGAGGGCGCGTGCCCTCGGGCGTGCGACGTCACGGTGCGCCTACCAGCCTAGACAGTTCAGATTGGTGACATATGAGTCGAACGTCCTTTTCTGTTTGGGGCGACTGTCCTGACGGGTAGTCCGCAGGTGAGGACCTTCGCCGTCGCTCGGGGGGCTCGTGCCCCTGCCGCTTCGGGGGACGACGGGCGACGATGGCGGAGGCCGGTACAGAGGGCATCGCACATCGGGGAGTCGTGATGACTGGAACAGGCGATACGGACGCGTCCGCTCAGGAACGGAGCTGGGTGGCCGGACAGGCCTCACCCCCGGAACAGCGCAGCGCCGAGGAGGGCACCGAGCGGCTCTCCGGGACGAATCAGTTGACGACCGGGGCCGACCTGGCCGACGACCAGCACTCGGCCTTCACGGTCCTGGAACGCCAGACCTGTTTCAACCTCCTGGCCACACGGGACCTCGGACGGGTCGCCTTCACCATCGAGGGGGACGCCGCGCCGACGGTGCTACCGGTCAACTACGCGATGGTCGACGACACCATCGTCCTCCGGTCCACGCTGGCCGGGACGATCATGCGTCACGCGCGGGGATACGCGGCGTTCCAGATCGACCACTTCGACGAGGATCGGCGCGAGGGATGGAGTGTGCTGGCCTCCGGTCGCTGCCGCTGGGTGCGTGACCCCGCCGAACTGGAGCGGATCCCCCAGGGGCGGCTCCCCCAGCCCTGGGCCGAGGGGCCGCGCGACCAGGTCCTGAAGATCACCCCGGGCCGGGTGACCGGGCGCGAGGTCCACCACACCTGAGAACGGGACACCGGGATCATGACGGGGTGAGCGCGGACGCCGGACGTCTGGTGTGTTTGGCACCAATCGGGGTATCGGTGGCGACATGGGAGCGCAAAGCCCGTTTCACCCCCGGTGTGTCCCTGACCCCACCGCGCGCCGCACGGAGACGATCACCTCGTGCGTCAGCGGTCATCACTGCCATCACGGTTCCGGCTCCGGAGCGGCGACGAACACGTCCACCCGCCGGGAGGGTGTCCGTTGAGGCCCCTGTGGGGGCGGGTCGCCCTGGGTGCGGGCGCGGCCGTCACCGCCACCCTCTTCACCGTCTCCGGTACTCCGTTGCTGCTCCAGCAGGCCACGGCGCTGACGCTGCCCTCCTCGTCCGCACCGGCCACACCGACCACGGACGGCGACTCCGAGAGGCTGAGGCTGCGTGTGCTGTCCTCCCGTCCCGACACGGTCACGGGAGGGACGGCACTGGTGCGCGTGGAACCGCCGCCGACGGTCCAGCCGCACGAGGTGCGCCTGGAGGCGGACGGGACCGACGTCACCGACGCCCTGCGCCCGGTTCACCTGCCCGAGGGCGGGCACGCGCTGGAGGGTCTGGTCACGGACCTTCCCGAGGGGACGACCACCCTGGTGGCGGCGCTGGCCGGGGAGGCGGAGGCGGCGCTGTCCCCCGACTCCCCCGCCGAGGGACGTGTCGTGGTCACCAACCACCCCGTCGCGGGGCCGGTGTTCGCCGGGCCGCACCAGGACCCGTTCGTCTGCCAGACGGAGGACTTCGCCCTCGCCTGGGGCGGTGACCTGGGTGCCCCCATGGACGCCGACTGTTCGGTCGAGACCGTGGTGGGATACGTGTACCGCACCACGGACGGCAGCTTCGCCCCGCTGCCGGAGGGCCGCTCCCTGCCCTCCGACGTCGCCCGCACGACCACCTCCACCGGGGAGGAGGTTCCCTACACGGTCCGGGTGGAGACCGGTACGGCCAACCGGGCCGTGTACGAGACGGCCGTCCTGCACGACCCCCGCGACCCCGAACCCGACCCGTGGACCGCTCCGGAGGGCTGGAACCGCCGCCTGGTGTACAAGTTCGGCGGAGGCTGCCCCGGGGGCTGGTTCGTGCAGGGGGATCGGACCGCCGGGGTGGTGGACCACGGGATGCTCTCACAGGGGTACGCGGTGGCCTCCGCCTCTCTGAACGTGTTCGGGCACAACTGCGACGACCTGCTGGCGGCCGAGACCACGAGCGCCGTCAAGGAGCGATTCGCCCTCTCCCACGGCGTCCCCGACCACACGCTGGGTTGGGGTTCCTCCGGCGGCGCCTACCAGGCGCACCAGATCTCCGACAACTATCCCGGGCTGCTCGACGGGATCGTGGTCTCCCAGAGCTACCCAGACGTCGGCTTCTCGACCGTTCCGGCCGTCTCCGACGCCCTCCTGCTGCGCTCCTACGGCGAGACGCATCCGGACGCCCTGACCAGGGAGCAGCTGCGCGCGGTGTCCGGGTTCGGCACCTGGGAGGGGATCGGCGCGATGGCGGACGCCGCCGCCCGGCTCGACCCCCGGGGCGTGTGTCCGTCCGCGCTTGCGCCCGAGGAGCGCTACCACCCGGACGACAACCCGGACGGCGCCCGCTGCGACGTGTTCTCCCACGCCCGCAACGTCTACGGAACCGACCCCGGCACCGGCCTGCCGCGCCGCCCGCTGGACAACGTGGGGGTGCAGTACGGGCTGTCCGCCCTGCTCGACGGCGACATCGACGTCGACCGGTTCCTGCACCTGAACGAGCACGTGGGCGGTCTCGACGAGGACGGCGCCGTGGTGCCCGAACGCACCGTGGGAGATCCGGTGGCGGTCCGGGCCGCCCACGACAGCGGTCGTCTGCTCCACGGAGGCGGCGGTCTCGCCGACGTCCCGGTGGTGGACCACCGCCCCCACCAGGACCACGCCCCGGACGGCGACATCCACATGCGCTACCACTCGTTCAGCACCCGGGAACGCCTGTTGGCCGCCAACGGCACCGCCGACAACCACGTGATGCTGGTGGAGGCGCACCGCGGCGGCGTGTTCTCCGCCGACCAGCCGGTGGCCGGTCGGGCGCTGACCGAACTCGACGCGTGGGTGACCGGCGCCGCCGAGCTGGCCCTGGCCGACCCCGGGGGGACGCCCGTCGACCACCTGCGACGGTCCCGTCCGGAGTGGCTGACGGACTCCTGCTGGATCGATGGGGAACGCGTGGTCGCCCCGCAGCGGCCGCTGCCGGAGGGCCGCGGAGACCGCTGCGCCGACGCCTTCCCCACCTACGGATCACCCAGGATCGGTGCGGGCGGTCCGCTCGCCTCCGACGTCGTCAAGTGCCGGCTCACCGAGTTCGACGAGGCCGCGCACCCGGCGGAGTTCGACGAGGAACAGGCCGAACGCGCCCGGGAGGTGTTCGCGGACGGAGTCTGTGACTGGTCGCGGCCGGGCGAGGGACAGCGGCCGCCCAGGGGTCCGTGGCAGTCCTTCTGACCTGATCACGGGTGCCGCGGAGCAGGATCGCCGCCAGCCGGTCAGTCCTCGGGGATGTCGTGCCAGAGGAGGGCGCCGCCGCGCAGGGGGCGGTCGCGGCGCTCGTGGTCGGTGGTGACGTACTCGTCCACGACGTCGAGGAGCCGCCGGTTGAACTCCGAGAGCTCCTCGTCGTTGAGGTGCAGGGCGAACCGCCCGACGATCTGTACTGAGTCAGGTCCCGCTTCGTCGAGTTCGGTGGTGAACGCGGTGAGCGGTGAGGAGCGCTCGGCGGGCGGCGTGTCACCGAGGGGGTCATCCAGCCACCAGGTCTCCCCGGTGGCCCGGTAGGGCTTCTCCAACGCTCCGGCGGCGCCCTTGCGTGCAGGACCCGCGACGAGGAATCCGACGTCCACCAGGGTGCGCACGTGGTGGAGCACCGTGCCCGGGTTGGTGTCGAGCCGGTCGGCGAGCTCCCGGTTGGTGCGGTCCCTGATCAGGCACAGACGCAGGATGCGCAGGCGCAACGGGTGCCCGAGCGCCTTGGCCTCACGAGCTGTGGCCGGGCGCCGTCGGCGCCGGGTGGGCTGTTCGGGGTCCGGTTCTGCCATGGGTGCAGCCTAGTCGATTGATTGAACAACCCCAATCGATTGAGTTTTCTCAATCGACATGGCAGGCTCCGTGCATGTCCGATCCCCAAGGGCCGACGCCCATCGATCCCCCCGACTCCGCCACACCCGAACCCCCGCCCGGCACCGTGGACGCGTCCGACTCCGCGAGCGTGCCCGACTCCCTGGGCCACGCCTTCTGGCGGGTGTGGGTCTCCTCCGGCCTCTCCAACCTGGCCGACGGTGTACTGAAGGTCGCCCTGCCCCTGGCGGCCCTGCGCTTCACCGACTCCCCCGTACTCGTCGCCGGGGTCGCCGTGGCCCTGGGCCTGCCCTGGCTCCTGTGCGCCCTGCCCGCGGGGGCCCTGGCCGACCGCGTCGACCGGCGGTGGGCGATGGTCGGGGCCAACGTCGTGCGCGGTGCCCTGGTGCTCGTAGTGGCCCTGGGTCTGGCTCTGGACGTGGGCTCGATCTGGCTGCTGTACGCGGCCGCGTTCCTGATCGGGACGACCGAGACCCTCTACGACACCTCGGCGCAGTCGATCCTGCCGCAGATGGTCCACCGGGACCGGCTCTCCCGTGCCAACGGGCGGCTGTACGCCGTGGAGCTGACCACCAATCAGTTCGTCGGCCCGCCCCTGGGCGGCGCGCTGGTGGCGGTGAGCGTGGCCCTGGCCTTCGTGACCCCGGCCGCGCTGTGGGTGGCCGCCGTGGGCGTCCTGCTCCTGGTCCGCGGCCGGTTCCGGGTGGACCGTACCGGTCCGCCCACCGGCATGCGCGCCGACATCGCCGAGGGGCTGCGGTTCCTGTGGTCCCACCGCCTCCTGCGTTCGTTCGCCGTGATGGTCGGCGTCTCAAACTTCGCGACCAGTGCCGCGTTCGCGATCATGGTGCTGTACGCGGTGGGCCCGGACTCCCCCATGGGCCTGTCCGAACCCGCCTTCGGCGTGCTGCTGACGGCCACCGCCGTGGGCAGCCTCCTGGGTTCGTTCGTGGCGGAGGGGTGCGAGCGGTCGTTGGGCCGGGCCCGTTCGCTGTGGCTGTGCGTGCCCCTGTTCGCCCTGCTGGTCCTGGTACCCGGTCTGACCTCCAGCGCCTGGTTGGTGGGGGCAGGCTTCCTCCTCGGCGGGGTCGGGATCACTGTGTGGAACGTCATCACCGTGTCCCTGCGCCAGCGTGTGACCCCTGCGGCGCTGATGGGTCGGGTCAACAGCGTCTACCGTCTGCTGGCCTGGGGCACCATGCCGTTGGGCGCGGTGGCCGGCGGTCTGATCGCCGAGTTCCTCGGGCTCAGGGCGGTCTTCCTGAGCATGGGGGTACTCATGCTCACCCTGTTGGTCCCCTTGGCGCGCATGGACGAGGCGACCCTGGCCGCCGGGGAGAGCGCGGTCGAAGAACGCGGCACGGTCTGAGGAACGGGGCCAGGGGGCGGGTCCCGGAGCGGTTCCACGGCACGGCGAAACCCGGTGGACACCGTCCGTGCCCGCGGTGAGGATGGCACTGTGACAAGCGACCACCCCTCCGGCCCCGTCCCTCTCCCCGCGGACGACTCCGACGACGTCGAGATCCTGGAGGGCGGCAACGTCTCGGACCAGGTCCTGCGGATCGGCGCGACCGTGCGCAAGCCCTGGCTTCGTTCCTCCCCGGCCGTGACCGCCCTGCTGCACCACCTCCACCGGCACGGGTTCACCGGCGCCCCGGTCAGCCACGGCGAAGTCCCCGAGGGCTACCAGCGGCTGGTGTACGTCCCCGGCACCCTGGCCGACCGGATGCCGCCCCTGACCACGGGTGAACTCCGCGAACTGGGCGCGATGGCCCGGCGGCTGCACGACCTCACCGCTGACTTTCGACCTCCCGAGGGCGCGGAGTGGGACCACCTCTTCCCACCCGAGGAACCCGAGGTGATCTGCCACAACGACCTCGCTCCGTGGAACCTGGTCCGGAATCCGGAGGGCATCCAGGAGGCGTTCGACGGAGGCGGCCCACGGGCCGGGTCCTGGTGCCTCATCGACTGGGACGGCGCCGGTCCGGCCAGCCGCATGGGTGACCTCGGCTACGCCGCGCACGGGTTCGTCCCCCTGCACGCCGGGGGCGACCCCGGGGCCGACGGCGTCAGGCTGCGGGCCCTGGCGGACGGCTACGGCTGTGACACCGAGCAGCGCCGTGCCCTGCCCGGCGCCGCGCTGCGGCGGGTGCGCGGGATGTTCCACGTCCTTGAGGAGGGCTCGCGGACCGGTCAGCAGCCCTGGGCTCGCCTGCACGCCGAGGGGCACGCCGACCACTGGGGTCCGGCCGCCGACTACGTCGAACGGCACCAGGAGCGTTGGATCGAGGCGTTGACCGAACCGTGAGCCCCGCCCCGCAGGGGCAGGGTGCGCGCGGGGCCCCGGGTCCGGTCAGTCCGGCCGGACCCACACGAACGCGGCCGAGATCGGCAAGCCCCGGAACCTCTCCCACCTGGGTTTGGCCGCCACCCAACCGTCGTCCACGACAGCCTCGTTCAGCTCCTCCAGACGCCAGCCACTGGCCAGGGCGGCGCTCACGTGGTCGCCGAGCAGGTGCACGTGGGTGGTGATGGCGACCTCCTCCCCGGAGGCGTCCGTGAAGTGCGTGGGCATGCCCGAGGCCATGATGAACTGCGGGTGGTAGGCGACCAGCACGCAGTGCCCACCCGGCCTGCTCAGCCGCCACGCCTCGGCGTAGAGGGGTGCGAGGTCGGGCAGGTGTTCGTCGATGAGCGAGGCGATGACGAGGTCGTAGGTGGCGCCCGGCAGACCGCTCGCCCGGACGTCGCCCTGGGTGAGGGTGTCGTGGGCGCCCCGGCTCCGCGCCAGGCCGAGCATGCCGGCGCTGAGGTCCACCCCGTCCACGTGTGCCACGTCCCTGCGGCGCAGCCAGGCTCCGGTGCGGCCGGTGCCGCAGCCGAGGTCGGCGGCGCGTCGGACACGTGACCAGTCGGGTGCGGTGAGCCCGTCCAGCAGCGCCAGGTCCATGGCGTCGAGCACGGAGTCCTCGTAGGTGCTGGACCACCCGTCGTAGCCGGTGGCCACGTCGACCGTCCGGTAGTGGCGGGTGTCGAAGTCGGAGAAGTCGGGCATGGGGCCGAGTATGGCTCGGCCGGAGCCGTCAGCGCGAGTGAGTTTCGCGGGGCCTGAGCTCACCGCTCGGTGGTCCGGGCTGCCCGGGTGGCGTGGACGGAACTCCTCGCCGAAAAACCCGTTGCGGCGTCCTCATCCGCTCCCCTACCGTGCTGTCCATGGCAGCCTTCCACGCGATCTTCCGCGGCCAGCACGCCTGGCCCGTGGTCGCCCACGCCCTCACCCGTCTCCGGTCCGTTCCTCTGGACCGGTAGCCGAACCCCCTCCGAGCGCACCGCCGTTTCCGCGCCCCGTTTTCCCCGGGGGCGACGTCGGCGGTGCCAGGGGGGATCGCGTTCACGCTCGGGCACGTCCTGCCTGTGACGTGCCTTCGCCGTGACGGGTGTTCGCTCAGCCACGTATCGGTCCAGGCCCCGCCGACGTCCTCCTTCCTTCGGACGGGCAGCCGCGGACCTCTCCGGTTCCTTCTGCGCGCGCCCACCCCCTTGCGGGGTGAGGCGTTCCCTCGTGCTGCCCGTCCACGTCAGCCCGCCTCCAAGGCGGCAGAACGGACCACACGTGGCACGCCACTCCCGCGGAACCCCCGCCCACCGTGACCCCACCCACCGCGAGCGCGATCCGGGCCGGGACGGGGGCCGACCGAACAACCGGCGGTGCCTCTCACAGAACTTCCTCGCCGACCCCGACACCGCGCGCTGGTTCGTGCGGCTCTCCGGGGTGAGCGCCGACGACCTGGTGGTCGAGGTCGGTCCCGGCGAGGGAGCCATCACCCGGTTCCTGGCACCGACCGCCCGTCGGGTGATCGCCCACGAACTCGACCCCCGGCTGGCCGAGCGGCTGGCCGACCGCTACCGGGACCCCGACAAGGGGGTGCGGGTGGTGCACGGCGACTTCACACGGTCGCGGCCACCGCGCGAACCGTTCTCGGTGGTGGGCAACATCCCCTACTCCCGAACCTCCGACATCGTCCGATGGTGCCTGGAGGCGCCGATGCTGACCTCGGCCGTACTCGTCACCCAGCTGGAGTACGCCCGCAAACGCACCGGGGCCTACGGAAGATGGAGCCTGGTCACCGTGCTCAGTTGGCCGTGGTGGTCGTGGCGGCTGGCGGGGCGGATCGACCGGAACCGCTTCCGTCCCGCGCCCCGGGTGGACGCCGGAGTGCTGGTGCTGGGCAGGCGCACCGAACCCCTGGTGCCCGTGGGGCGCCGGGCACAGTACCGGCGCATGGTCGAACTCGGTTTCAGCGGCGTGGGCGGTTCGTTGTCGGCGTCCCTGTCCCGGGAGTTTCCGGCCGGGCGCGTGGGAGACGCGCTGCGGTCGGCGGGGGTGGACACGGGCACACCGGTGGGGCTCGTGCGCCCCGACCAGTGGCTGGAGGTCTTCCGCGCGCTGCGCGGTCCCGGTCGGCCGGGGCCTCGGCGCGACAGGCGAGGGTGAGAGCCCCTCACTTAGCGTGGAGGCATGCGACGATTCCTCCCCTGTGTCCTGACTCTTCCGATCCTCCTGCTCACCGGTTGCGGCACCCCCGAACAGGAGGTGTCACCGGACCCGTCGACCGTGACGGAGACCGCCACCGACGACGAATCCGTGCCCGAGGACCCGACCAACGAGACGGAGGAGCCCGAGGAGGGAGGCGACGCCCCCGTCGGGAGCCACGGGGACGGATCGGAGTACCGCTTCGGTGAGGGCGCGGTCCTCCCCCACCCGGTCGGCGCCTACGAGGAGGAGTTCCAGGAGGGCGTCGAGGAGGACGTTGTCTACACGGTGGACGACGTCGTCCTCGCCCCGTCCGGGCGGGTGGGGTTCACGCTGACGGTGGAGGTTCCGGAGCTGGGCCGCGTCTTCGGCACGGGCCTGCTGGACGTGCGGTGTTCCTACGAGGAACTGGAGGGGCCCGCCACCTCCGAGGCGATGCTCGGGGAGCTGGAGACCGGGACTCACGCGGTGGACATGGAGTGCGAGGCGCCGGACTCCCCGTCCTCCGTGCTGATCTCGGTGGTGAACGGGGAGGACGAGGCGGACTTCCGTGGTCCCGTGGGGTGAGCGGTGCGCTCGGTCAAGGAGCGTGGCCGCATACGGCCACGCTCCTTGGCAACCCGACCGGGGATCGAAGGTGTCCGACGAGCATGGACACCTTCGTCGCGTACCTCGGTTCGTCCTCCCCCGTGACCAGCTCCCTGGGAGAGACTCCCGGCCAGACCATCGCCCTCCTCCTCGTCCTCGGCTCGACGCTCCTCTTCCTCTTCGTCACCTTCCTGATCGCGCCGTCCGACAGAGGTGGTCAGCGGGGAGAGCACCGCAGCGGTGCGGGAGGCCACTCCGCCTCGGGCGGTGACTTCGGTGGAGGCGGCGTCAGTGACGGTGGTGGCGGGGGTGGTGGAGGCGGCGGTGACGGCGGGGGCGGCGGCTGCTGAGCACCGCCGCCGCGCCCGTGAGCCGATCCGGTTCAGACGCGCAGCACCGCGAAGGACGCGCCCGGGAGGGCGACCGTGCTCCCGCTGACCCTCGGCCGTCCCTGCTCCAGCAGCACATCCCGGGGCTCCACCGTCAGCTCCACCTTGGTCTCCTCGGCTCCGAGGTTGCAGACCAGTCGCAGCGAACCCCGGGTCAGGGTCAGCGTGCGGCCGTCCTCGCTCGCGTCGACGCCGAACCGGTCCAGACGCGGATCGGCGAGTTCGGGTTCGGCCCGGCGCAGGGAGATCAGGGCCCGATAGGTCTCCAGGACGCGCGCGTGTGGCCCGTGTTCGGCCTCGGACCAGTCCAGCACGGCGCTGTCCCGGGTGGCGGGATCCATCGGGTCGGGCACGTCCTCCTCCGCCCAGCCGAGGTCGGCGAACTCGCGCCGCCGCCCCCTGCGCACCCCCTCCGCCAGGGCGGGGTCGGTGAAGGAGGCGAAGAACGGCCAGGGGGTTGTGGCCCCCCACTCCTCCCCCATGAAGATCATCGGCGTGTAGGGGGAGCAGAGGACGATGGCGGCGCCGCAGGCGAGCAGGTCCGGTGGGACGTGCTCGCCCATCCGGTCACCCCGGGCCCGGTTGCCGATCTGGTCGTGGGTGCTGAGGTAGCCGAGGAACCTGCTGCCGGGGACGCGTACGGTGTCGACCCTGGCCCCGTGGTCGCGCCCTCGGAACGTGGAGTGGGTCCCGTCATGCCAGAAGACACGGCGGAGCGTCCGGGCGAGCACCTCCGGCCCCTCGAAGTCGGCGTAGTAGCCGTGGTTCTCACCCGTGAGGGCGACGTGCAGCGCGTGGTGGAGGTCATCCGACCACTGCGCCGTCATGCCGAGGCCGCCGGCCTCCCGGGCCAGGACCGTGCGCGGGTCGTTGCGGTCGGACTCGGCGATCAGGGACAGCGGGCGGCCCAGACCGGCGGCCAGGGCATCGACCTCGCTGGAGAGTTCGGCGAGCAGGGGGACGGCGCGGTCGTCGCGCAGCGCGTGCACGGCGTCCAGACGGAGCCCGTCCAGGTGGTAGTGGCGAAGCCAGTCCAGAGCGCCGTCGACGATCAGCCGCCGGACCGGGTCGGAGTCGGGGCCGTCCAGGTTGAGGGCGGGACCCCAGGCGTTCTTCCCGGAGAAGTAGGGGCCAAAGCGCGGCACGTAGGCGCCGGAGGGACCGAGGTGGTTGTAGACGACGTCCAGGAGGACG
>NZ_LAVM01000053.1:0-39694 GCF_001083815.1 Nocardiopsis sp. SBT366
ACCCCCCACCCATATCCCCGCCTCCCCTCTCCGGCGGCCGACTCAGGTTTGTAAAAGACACAGCCTCCCCCCCCACCCCCCGCCCCGCCCCGGCCCCCCCCCCCCCCCCCCGTTCCCCCCCTCCCCGCCCCCCCCCCGCCGCTCCGGCCGCCGCCGAACAGGGCCCGTCGGTCGCGCGCACCGCCTGGATGGGGCAGATCCCCGACGACACGAGCCTGTCGGCGCTGTCCATCCCCGGCACCCACGACACCGGCGCCTGGACCGGCTCCGTGTGGTCGCGCACGCAGGACCTCACCCTCACCGAACAGCTCGACTCCGGGGTGCGTTTCCTCGACGTGCGCACCCGCCACTACCGGGACGCCTTCCCCATCCACCATGGTGTCGAGTACCTGAACCTGAACTTCACCGACGTGGTGACCGACATCGGCGACTTCCTAGACGAGAACCCCTCAGAGACCGTGCTCATGCGGATGAAGAAGGAGCACACCGAGGAGGAGAACACCCGGTCCTACGAACAGACCCTGGACCACTACGTCGAGGAGAACCCGGACACCCGGGACATCCTGACCGAACGCCTGTGGGCGCCGGAACAGGGCGTGGACCGCGTGCCGGACCTCGGCGAGGTCCGCGGCCGCATCGTCATCGTGCAGGACTTCTCCGCTTCCCGGGACTACGGCGTCCACTGGAACGGCTCATCCCTGGACATCCAGGACGACTACCGGGTGCCCACGCTCTTCGACATCCCCGCCAAGTGGGAGAAGGCCCGCACCCACTTCGAGCGGACCGCCTCGGGCGCAGACGACGTCCTTTACGTCAACCACCTCAGCGGCAGCGGAGCCCCCTTCGCGAACCCGCGCGAGGTCGCCCTGGGCGGGTTGGGCATCCGGGGTGTGAACCCCCGCGCCGTCGACCACCTGCGCCCCGTGGAGGCGCCCCGCACGGGTGTGGTGGTCATGGACTTCCCCAGCCAGGAACTGACCGACCTCGTCATCGCCCACAACCCCGGCTGAGCCGTTCGCGGAGGGGCAGTGGGTGGAGGGGGCAGTGGTGGGCGTCAAAGCTCCGCTGCCCCTGCCCGCTGCCCTCTCCGATCGAAGCCCCGCTCGGAGGCTCGGCGCCCACAGCACGTGGCCCGACAGCAGAGCGCGCAAGGTGCGCTCGAAGGCAGCCGGGGTGGAATTCGTCCCTGCTGGGTGGTGGCGGCCAGCACCTCCACTGAAGCGGTCGGTTCGGCCCCCGCCCGGTCGTCATAGGCAGGCGGGTCGTCGGCCGACCGGTCACACCGCCCCCGGCTGGGGCTGACCCCGGGTGGCAGCAGTGCGGCCCGGGGGGGGCGACGCACCCTGCCCCAGAAGGAAACGGGTACGAAGGGGCGGCCGGTGCGGATCACCCGTCCACCGCGTTCCGCACCGGCGCTCACGCGTTGCGCGCGGGTCCAGAGTACGGACTCCGGCATGTCCCGGGTGGGTGAATCCGGCAAGTTCTCCGCGACGATGCGACGCGGAACGGAACCCACCTTTATGTCGTAGATTTCCGATTTGACCCCTTCTCCATCGAACCGTTCGCCCACCCGGTCACCATGGCTGAACCCCTGCACCTGGGAGTGCGCGGCGTCAGCTTCGCCTCGAGCGACCCTTTCGTGGCCCTGTGGCCTGCGGGCTCGCGGCTCAGGTGATCCCGGTCGAACGCGCGGCGATGGGATGGTAAGCACGCTCCAGCCCCTCAAGGGCGTCCGTGACCATGGCACCGAGGCTGTTGCGGATGTGGGAGCGCACCAGGTCGGCCGCGGCCGCACCGTCGCCGACGATCACGAGCTCCAGGATCCTGTGGTGCTGGTTCAGGTCGATGGTGCGCGGCTCGGCACCAGCGGGCAGCTCGAGCCCGATCCGCCGGTACCGGTCGGCCTTGTCCCACAGGTCGTCCAGCAGTCTGATCATCACCTTGTTGTGGGAAGCGGCGTAGATCGACCGGTGGAAGGCCCGATGCGTCGCGATGGCCTCCTCACCCCAGGTGCGGGTGACCGGCAGCAACTGGTCGGCCGCTGCCCTCATCGTGGCGATCTCCTCCTCCGTCCTGCGCAGGGCGGCGAGCTCGGTGGCCGAGGGTTCCAGCGAGAAGCGGACCTCCAGCAGTTCGCGAGCCTCGGAGGCGCTCATGGGCGCCACGCGCACGTCGCGGTGGGCGTCCATCACGACCCACTCCTCGCTGACCAGTCGCCGGATCGCCTCCCGCAGAGGGGTGATGCTCATCCCCAGTTCCTCGGCCAGTTCGTACTGCGACAGGCGTGATCCCGGGGCGAGCTCGCCGGAGGTGATGCGGCGGCGCAGTTCGGTGTAGGCCAGCCCGCCCTTGCTGGAGAAGGTCCTCGCGCTGGCCATCATGACCTCTCTCACAGAATCCTCAGTCACGGGCTTGTGACCCCCGTCTCACTCAGCATAGACTCCGCCGTACTTATAAGGGTCTTATAAGACATCGTTCGACAGGAGGAAGTCTATGAGAATCGTTTCCGCCCACGCCGGCACCATCCCGATCAGCTCGTCGATGCGCAACGCCTACATCGACTTCAGCAAGATGGACTGCACGATCCTGGCGCTGGTCAGTGACGTGGTGGTCGACGGCAAACCGCTGGTGGGCTACGGCTTCAACTCCAACGGCCGTTACAACGCCACGGCCATCCTGAACGAGCGGATGCTGCCGCGGTTGCGCGACGCCACGCCCGAGGAGCTGCTGGACGAGAACGGTGAACTCTCACCCGCCCGGGCTTGGGAGGTCATGATGCGCAACGAGAAGCCCGGTGGACACGGAGAACGCTCCGTCGCCGTCGGTGTGGTGGACATGGCGCTGCACGACCTCGCCGCCAAGGCAGCGGGCGTGCCGCTGTACCGGTGGATCTCCGATCACTACGGTGACGGCGAACCCGATCAGGACGTCTTCGTCTACGCCGCTGGCGGCTACTACGCACCCGGCAAGACCCTGAGTGACCTGCAGGACGAGATGCGGGGCTTCCTCGACGCCGGGTACGAGATCGTCAAGATGAAGATCGGCGGCGCCGACCTGACGGAGGACCTCAAGCGCATCGAGGCGGTCATCGACGTCCTGGGCGGTGACGGATCCCGCCTGATGGTGGACGTCAACGGCAAGTTCGACCTACGGACGGCGCTGGACTACGGCCAGGCCATCGAGCAGTACGGCCTCTTCTGGTACGAGGAGGTCGGCGACCCCCTGGACTACGGTCTGAACGCGACGCTGTCGGAGAACTACCGCCATCCCATCGCGACCGGCGAGAACCTCTTCTCGTTGCAGGACGCCCGGAACCTGATCCGCTATGGCGGGATGCGCCCGGACCGCGACTTCATCCAGGTCGACCCCGCGCTGAGCTACGGACTGACGGAGTACCGCCGGGTCCTGGCCATGCTCGCCCAGCACGGCTGGTCCTCCCGCCGGTGCGTCCCGCACGGCGGGCACCAGTTCTCGCTGCACATCGCCGCGGCCCTCAAGCTCGGCGGCAACGAGTCCTACCCCGGTGAGTTCCAGCCCACGGGTGGCTTCACCGACGACGCGGTGATCGCCCGCGGGCGTGTGGCGCCGGGTGACCTCCCGGGCATCGGTCTCGAGGGCAAGGCGAGGTTCCACGAGGTCCTCCGGGGCCTGCACGTCTGACCTCCCAGACCCCGGCGGCTCCCAACCGACCGTGGGTACGGGAGTGCCCGCTCCCGCCATCGCACAGGACCGCCCGCCACGCGTGCGCGACCATCGAAGCAGCCATGCCGGGAAGGGGCTCCGGTCCCGCGACTGAAACGGGTTCTCCGTCCTCCCTCGCGGAGTACCCGAGGTCACGGTCCCCCATGACCTGTTCGTCCGACTCCACCCGAACCGATCTGCGGCAAGTCGAGCCGAGCCGAAGACCAGAGAAGGTACAGCAATGGCAAACTCCTATCCGCAGTCCCTATGGGGCAACCTGTGGGACTCACACCGGCAGATCAAAGAGCTGCTGACGTTCTCGACGCGAAGGACGCCGCGGCGGACGGAGCGGGTGGCAGCGGCCACGGGCGAGGGCGGCGGCTCCGCCGAAGCCCGGGGCGAACGCCGGGGTCCAGAATCAGCCGAAGGGTCCGACGGGCCTGACGGGCCCGACGGGACCCAAGGGTCCGACCCCGGGTACACGCCCGCCCGGATCATCGGTCTGATCCTCGGACCGCTGCTGTTCGTGACGACGCTGCTCTTCTTCCACCCCGAGGGACTCTCCCCGGAGGGCAGGGCGGTCCTGGCCACCACCCTCTGGGTGGCGACGTGGTGGATCACCGAGGCGATCCCCATCCCGGTCACGTCCCTGCTTCCCATCGTGCTCCTGCCGCTGTCCGGCGCGCTGGACGGGGACGCCGTGGTCTCGGCCTATGGCAACGACATCATCTTCCTGTTCCTCGGGGGATTCTCGATCGCGATCGCCATGGAGAAATGGAACCTCCATCAGCGCATCGCCCTCACGATCGTCGCGGCGATCGGCACGAGCCCGCGCCGCATCATTCTCGGATTCATGGTCGCGACCGGATTCCTGTCGATGTGGGTCTCCAACACGGCCGCCACCATGATGATGATCCCGGTCGGCCTGGCCGTCGCCTATCAGGCCGCCCGTTCGCTGCGGGGTGGAGAGTTCGCCGACGACCTGTCGAAGTTCGAGAAGTCCATGGTCTTCGGCATCGGTTACGCGGCCACCATCGGCGGCCTCGGCACCCTGATCGGCACACCGCCACTGGCCATTCTCGCCGCGACCTCCGGGGAGCTCTTCGGCCAGACCATCTCGTTCGGCGGTTGGATGGTGTTCGGCGTTCCCATCGTCGTCGCCCTCCTGGCCTTCACGTGGTTCTACCTGACGAGCATCAAGTTCAGGGTCCGGTTCAAGCACCTTCCCGGCGGCCGGGAGATCATCCGGGAGGAGAAGAGGGCTCTCGGCGCAATGTCCGCGGAGGAGAAGGTCGTGCTCGGCGTCTTCCTCGGGGCGGCGTTCATGTGGGTGTCCCGGTCCTTCCTCTGGGAGGGCTTGCTTCCGGGCATCAGCGACGGAGTGATCGCGATCATCGCGACGGTGACCCTGTTCATGCTGCCGACTCGCGGTGGGAGGGACAAGAGGATCCTCCAGTGGGAGGACTCGAAGAGGATCCCGTGGGGAATCCTCCTGCTGTTCGGCGGCGGACTGGCCATCGCGGCCGGATTCGTCGACACCGGCCTCTCCTCGTGGATCGGCGAGCAACTGCGCATGCTCGACGGGGTCAGCGTGGTGCTGATCATCGTCATCGCCACCACACTCGTGCTGCTCCTGACCGAGATCACCTCGAACGCCGCGACGGCGACGATGATCCTCCCGGTCATGGCCGCCTTCGCGATCTCGCTGAACATTCACCCGTACGCGCTGATGGTCCCCTGCGCGATGGCCGCGAACTGCGCGTTCATGCTCCCGGTGGGTACCCCGCCGAACGCCATCATGTTCGGCACCGGGAAACTGACCATCATCGAGATGGTCAAGGTCGGCTTCTGGCTGAACTGGGTCGCGCTCGCACTCATCGTCATGGGGGTCCTCTACATGCTGCCGTGGATGTGGGGCATCGACCTGATGTCCACTCCCCCCGCGTTCCAGTGACCGTCCACCCGGCCGCGCCCCTCGATCCACGCGGTCGTGACGCCCGTGGCACCGGTGGAGTCCGGGCAGACACTGTCCTCACCTCGCCGTGATAGAGGCACGGACGAACGCGACGAACACCCCTGAGGCCCACTCGAGCTGATCACGGGTCCGGTCCCATCGGCCGGACAGGTCTGCCCGAGGATGAGTCGCCGGGCTCTTCGGCCGGGCTCCGACCAGGTCGGCTTCCGGTCGACGGCGTGTACGGCGCCAGCGGTGGCCAGGCGCGGAGCCCCTGGTGGTACTGGCCTCTCCCCCACCAGGGGCTCCGGCCGAAGCCGCAGATCGTGGGCGCCGCCCCCGCGCGGAGCCGAGACCGTTGATGGTCCGGCGGGAGCGCGTCCGGGGCGCGGCGCTCGGTCGCCCGCCGGTGGCGTGGTCACTGCACGGACCAGCCGCCGTCGGAGGCCAGCACGACGCCGTTGACGTTGTCACTGTCGTCGCTGAGCAGCCACGTGATCGACGCGGCGAGCTTGTCCGCGTCGGCGACCTGCGGGATGAGGCTCATGAACGCGCCGATGCGGGCCTTGCCGAACTCCGACCCGAAGGTGCCGTCGATCCCCGTCGCCACCGGTCCCGGGGCAACCGCGTTGACTCTGACACCGTGCGGTCCGTACATGAACGCCGAGCTGCGCGTGATGCCGACGACGGCGTGCTTGGAGGCCGTGTAGGCCACCCCGGCCGCGTTGCCGCGCAGCGCCGCCTCGGAGGCGACGTTGACGATCGAGCCCCGACCGGCGGCGAGCATGGCCGGGACCACGGCGCGCGAGAGCTTGAAGGTGCCGTCGACGTTGACAGCGAAGACCCTCTCCCAGGTCTGGTCGCTCACTTCGTGCAGGGGCGACATGTCGTCCATGATCCCGGCGACGTTGGCCAGGCCGTCCACGCGCTCCCCCGCCGCCTCGACGATCCTCGCCACGTCCTGGTCGCCGGTGATGTCGGCCGCGACCGGCACGACCGTGCCGTCGGGCGACGCGTCGACCAGGCTCTGGAGGCGGTCCTGCGCGATGTCCACGGCGACGACGCGCCCACCCTCGCGCACGATCCGCGCGGCGGTGGCGCGGCCGATCCCGGAGCCCGCCCCGGTGACCACGACCGTGCGCCCGGCGAACCTCGCACCGGTGGTGGGCGCCTCGGGCTCGTCCGCCACGTCGGGGACGACCCCGCCGTTGGCGCGGAGCACGAGTTCGTCGACGAGCTCCTGCGGGAAGCGGTCCCCGGCGATCTCGACGAGCTTGGCCAGGGAGAGCTTGCCGACGGGGCGCAGCGCGTCGGCGTCCTGTCCCGACCCTTCCAGTAGTTCACGCAGGACCGGCCCTCCGGCGGGGTGGGCGAGCCACTCCTCCACGGTGTTCGCGGCGGTGACGGGTCCGTCGTTCGCGGTCATGTCTTCTCCTGTGTCTCGGCGCTTGCGGGGCCGGGCTGTCGTTTGGCGGACGTGGCTCTGGAGGCCGCGCACGGTCGAAGGGACGGCGGGCCGATCGAACGTCCACGCGGTACGTGGTGTTCAGGCTCCGCTGGTGACCGTGCGTGCGGGCGGGGTCGCTTCGGGCTCGGGCGCGGGCTCGGTCTCACCAGGCACGGGGGCGGCCACACGCTTGGGCAGGAAGGCCGCGACGACGAGGGCCGAGAGCGCTGCCAGAGCACCCATGCCCAGGATCAACACGAAGGCGTTCTGAGCGGGGAACACCTCACCGCCCGCGGTCATGGTCACGTTGGCGATGACGACCCCGGCCACGGCGCTGGCCACGGAGGTACCGATGGAGCGCATGAGGGTGTTGAGGCTGTTGGCTGCGGCCGTCTCGGACCGGGGCACGGCTCCCATGACCAGTGCGGGCATGGCGCCGTAGGCCAGGCCGACACCCGCGCCGACGACGGTGGAGGCGATCATGAGCTGCCAGACGCCGGACATGAGCAACAGGCTCAGGCCGTAGCCGAGACCGACCAGCAGGGCGCCGCACATCAGCGTGGTCTTTGGTCCCCTTGTCCGGGAGATGCGTGCCGAGAGCGGGGACATCGCCATCATGACCAGACCGTTCGGGGCCATCACCAGCCCCGCGACCAGGATCGTCTGACCGAACCCGTAACCGGTGACCTCCGGTAGCTGGAGGAGCTGCGGAATGACCAGGGACATGGCGAACATGGAGAACCCGAACACGAGGGAGGCGATGTTCGTGAGCAGGACCTGACGGCGCACGCTGGTGCGCAGGTCGACCAGCGGGTGGGGAACGCGCAGCTCCCACCAGCCCCACACCAGGAGCACCACCGCCGCGGCGGCGAGCATGGCACCCGGTACACCGCTGCCCCAGCCCCAGTCCGAGCCCTTGGAGATCGCCAGCAGCAGAAGGAGAAGGGCGACGGACAGCCCCAGCGAACCGATCAGATCGAAGGTCCCCCCACTACGAACCCCGGAATCGGGAACCAGGGTCCGGACCAGGACGGCTCCCGCTGCTGCCAGCACGGCGGCCGCCCAGAAGAGCAGGTGCCAGTCGGCCACCTGCGCGACGAGCGCGGCGGCGGGCAGGCCGAGCGCGCCGCCCACACCGAGGGACGCGCTCATCAGGGCGGTCGCCCCGCCGAGGCGCTCGGGTGGCAGTTCGTCGCGCATGATGCTGATGCCCAGCGGGATGACCCCGGCCGCCAGCCCCTGGAGGGCGCGCCCCACGACCATCGGTACCAGGCTGCTGGCGAGCGCGCAGGTCAGCGATCCCACCACGAGGACCGCCAGGCTGAACAGGAGCATGCGGCGCTTGCCGTACATGTCGCCCAGGCGTCCCACGGTGGGGGTGGCGACCGCGGCGGCGAGCAGGGTGGCGGTGATCGCCCACGCCGTGTCCCCGGGGGTGGCTCCCAGCAGGCCGGGCAGGACCGGAACGAGGGGAATGACCAGGGTCTGCATGAGCGAGACGACGATGCCGCAGAAGGCCAGGACACAGACGATCACGTTCGGCCTGGCACCAGACCGCTCGACCGGTGGACTGGCATGCACATGAGTCATCGAGCAGGAACCCCCGTGTTCGGACACGCGAAAGCGCCGACATTTAAGTCAGGCGCTTGACTTACGATAACAGTAAGCACACGGCGGTTCCACGCCGGACGACGAGTGAGGACCCGAGACCACCATGCGGAACGCGGACCGATCCGGCGACGGCCCGATCAGGCGTCGGCCACCCACGCCCCAGGGGGTGTACGCGGTCCACAACCCGGCGCGGCCCCTGAACGCGGGCGGATCCCCGAGGTCGGTGGAGCTGAGGGGTCGCGCGGGGCGGATGTCGGTACCGTGGTTGGCATGAGTGACAGGGTGGCGAGGTCGGAGCGGGTCGCGGCTACACGGGAGACGATCCTGCTGACCGCCGAGCGGTTGTTCGCCGAGCACGGTGTGGCCGGCGTGTCCAACCGTCAGATCAGCCAGGAGGCGGGCCAGGGCAACAACACGGCGGTCTCCTACCACTTCGGTTCCAAGGAGGGGCTGGTGCGCGCGATCGTGCGCCAGCACACCGAGCAGATCGAGGGCGCGCGGGGCAGGATGGTGGCGCGGATCGACGGCTCGAACGAGGTTAGGGACTGGGTGGGATGCACGGTCGAGCCCCTGGCCCTACATCTGGAAGACCTGGGCTCACCCTCCTGGTACGGGCGCTTCAGCGCCCAGGTCCTGGCGGATCCGGTGTACCGGGAGATCGCGGCGAGCGAGGCCCTGGACTCACCCTCGCTCGCTCGGGCGGGGGAAGAGCTGCGCAGGTGCCTTCCCGACCTGCCGACGGAGGTTCGACTGGAACGCCAGGCGATGACCCGCCAGCTCATCGTGCACACCATCGCTGAGCGGGAGCAGGCCGTGGCAGCGGGCAACACCACCTCGTGGAGCTCCTGGTCCCGGACCGCGGTTGGCCTGACTGACGCGCTCACCGGCCTGTGGACTGCTCCGGTCACCCGCGTCCTGGTCTGATTCCTCCGGCGCGAACCACGCGCCCCCGCCGACCGCGTGGTCGTGCGCCGACGCTCCCGGGCCCCCGGCTGGTCAGGCGACCCGGACGCCTCGACCAAACGGGAGTTCGTCTCGCCACCCGGATCAAGAGTGGGGCCCGGCGCCGTGCGCGACTCGCTGTTCATCCTGGACGCCCTGCATGCCCGGGACGGTGGCCCCAAACCGGCCGGTCGACGGGTAATACGTGCGGCGCCCGGTCGGTTCAGGCTTCGGGGATCTCGATGCTTGCCGTTTCGAGCGTGAGATCGGCCGGTTCGGGGCCGCCCCGCACTCCCCGGTCGAGTGCGTTGATCGAGGCGAGCTCCTCGGCGGTGAGCTCGAAGTCGAAGACGTCGAAGTTCTCCTGGATCCGGTGCGGCTTGACGGACTTGGGGATTGCGGAGCGGCCCTGCTGCAGGTGCCAGCGCAGCATCACCTGGGCCGGGGTCTTGGCGTGCGCGGAGGCGATCTGCGCGATGGTGGGGTCGTCCATGACGTTGATGCGGTCCTCGCCCCAGCCCGGGTAGAACGTGATGCCGCCAATCGGGGACCACGCCTGGGTGAGCACTCCGTGGGCGGCGTCGGCCCGCTGGACGTCGGGCTGGGTGAAGTAGGGGTGCAGCTCGCTCTGGTTGAGGGCGGGTACGACGTCGGTCCGGGCGATCAGGCGCTCCAGGTGCTCGGGGGCGAAGTTGCTGACGCCGATCGCGCGGACCCTGCCCTGGTCCAGGAGCTTCTCCAGGGCCTGGTAGGCGTCGACGGTCAGGTCGAACCGGGACGGGAAGGGCTGGTGCAGGATGAACAGGTCGATCACGTCGAGGCCGAGCTTGCCGGCGCCCTTGTCGAAGGCGTGCAGGGTCGCGTCGTAGCCGAATTCGTCGAGCCAGACCTTGGTCTCGACGAAGTACTCCTCGCGCGCCAGACCCGACTGGCGCAGGGCCTGGCCGACCTCGCGTTCGTTGCCGTAGCTGGCCGCGGTGTCGATGAGCCGGTACCCGGTCTCGAGCGCCGTGGTGACCGCGCTGACGGTCTCCTCGGGAGGGGACTGGAAGACGCCGAGCCCGAGGGCGGGCATCTCGATACCGTTGTTGAGCGTGATGGTGTGCATGTCCTCGACCTTAGGAAGTTGACGGATGGTCAGGCAGGGCGTGTCAGTACCCCGTCTGGCAAAAACCCCTTCACGGTTGGGTGGCGAAGCTGCGGCTGAACCCCTGCCCTGAGCGAACGAGGTCGCGTGCGCCGTCCAACCGGGTGTTCTCATAGCGTGCGAGTGCACCTGGGACCGTCGCCGAATCCGCGGCGGCGAGTTCGCGGGAGAGCCAGGCCGCGTCTTGGAGCGAGGCGGCGAAACCGCTGCCCGTCATCGGGGTGGGCACGTGTGCGGCGTTGCCCACGATCGCCAGGCGCCCGGCGGCCAGGCGTCGCGGGACGTACTCGGCGATCGGGACGCCGGTCACCTCCCGGCGGTCGATGCTGTCGATGATCGCTTCCGCCCGGGGAGAGGGCCAGTGCCGTCGCGCCTGCAGGACCAGTTCGCGGTAGACGGGATCGGGGATGGCGGAGGCGCGCAGGGAGTGCCGCACCACACGGCCCGCGACGCTCCCCGTGGAGCGCATCAGGTCGTTGCGGGTGGCGTCGTACCAGGCCCAGCCCAGAGTGCGTCCGCCCTCGTGCGGCATCGGGTACCCGAGCAGGTAGTGCGGTCCGCTCGCCTCGATGAACAAACCCGGCGCCGTGCGCGGCACCCCGCGCAGGGACGCCTCCTCGGTCTGGCCGATCCACAGCGCGTAGCCGGCGTAGGAGGCGTCGGGGTGCTCGGGCACGAGTGTGCGGCGCACGAGACTGCGGTGGCCGTCGGCTCCCACGACGAGGTCGGCGGCGAAGGTGCGGCCGTCGTCTGTGTCGGCCCAGGCAGAGTGCTCATTCTGGTTAATGGCGGTCACGCGCGTGCTGTGGTGCAAGGAGACGAGCGGCTCGTCCTCGACCGCCCGGCGCAGCCCTTCGCGCAGGACCGTCCACGGCATGGGGTCCGCCGCCCGGCGGCCCCGCCCGCGGGGGTTCGCCGTTCCCAGGGCCGTGCGGGCGTGGCGGTCTCCGATGACGGGTGCGAGTTCGGCGAAGGCGGCCGACAGGGCGCCGCCGGTGCGGGGGGCCGGGCCGCTGCGTTCGAGCACCTGGGCGCGGCAGCCGACCAGGGCCAGGGCCAGGGCCGTGGTCAGCCCGGCCAGGGAACCGCCCACGACGACGGCCCGCGGCCGGTCGTGGTGGCGGGGTTCGGACATGGGTGTCCCCTTTCCTCGGGACCCGGGCCGACCGGCCTGGAGCAGGTCGGCCCGCGGTGAAGACGCTCAGGCCTCGTCGATGGTCAGGTCGATCACCAGGGGCGTGACGTCGACGGGCTCGGGGCCGCCCCGGCGGCCGGTGTCCAGCTCGGCGATCGCGGCGAGGTCGTCGGCATCGAGCTCGAAGCCGAAGACGTCGATGTTCTGGGCGATGTGGGCGGGGTCGATCGACTTGGGGATGACCACGCGCCCCTGCTGCAGATGCCAGCGCAGAACCACCTGGGCGGCGGACCTACCGTGACGTGCGGCGATGGCGCCGATGACGTCGTTGGCCAGCGGGTCCAGCTCCGGGTCGGGTTCGGGGCTGTTGGCGTTGAACCCGCACAGCGGCGACCAGGACTGCGTGATGATGCCGTGTCGCGTGTTCAGGGCCTGCAGGTCGCGCTGCTGGAAGAAGGGGTGCAGCTCGACCTGGTTGACGGCCGGTACGATCCCGGTGCGCTCGACGAAGCCGTCGAGCGTCTGGGCCGTGTGGTTGCTGACACCGATCGCCCGCACCCGCCCCTCGGCGAGCAGCCGCTCGGCGGCCCGGTAGGCGTCCAGGGTGCGCTCGGCACGCGCCGGGTAGGGCCAGTGGATCAGCCACAGGTCGAGGTAGTCGGTTCCGAGTTTGGCCAGGCTCGTGTCGAAGGCGCGCAGGGCGCTGTCGTAGCCGTGGTCGGTCATCCACAGCTTGGTGGTGAGGAAGACGTCCTCGCGCGAGACCCCGGAAGCGCGGATCCCCTCGCCGACGCCGCGCTCGTTGAAGTAGGCGGCCGCGGTGTCGACCAGTCGGTAGCCGCCCTGCAGTGCCGTGCGCACCGCACCGGCGGTGGCCTCCCCGGCGGCGTAGGTGCCCATGCCGAGCACGGGCATCCGGACACCGTTGTTCAAGGTGATGTGGGTGTTCATCGGGAAATCCTTCTCCGTGTCGTTGAGCGGTCGTCGTGTTCAGGCGCGCGTGGTCTGGCGCCCCTCCTGGGCGGCGGGCTGTTGTTCTCGCGTGGCGCGTCGCAGCACACCGCCCACACCAGCGAGCAGCAGCAGGGCCGCCACGGCCGAGGCCGCTCCGAGCACGGGCACGGCTCCCACCCCCGCGGAGTCGACCACCACGCCTCCGAGCGCGGCGCCGACGGCCATCCCGGCCTGGCACAGGACCACACCGATGCCCATGACGGTCTCCGGGGCGCGGTGTCCCACGTGCAGCAGCACCTGTTGGTAGATCAGGACGGCCCCTGAGAACCCGACGCCCCAGCACGCGAGCAGGACCAGGACCACCACGAGGTTTCCGATACCGAAGGCCATCGCTACCAGCGCGGCGGCCATGACGAGCGGCATCGCCACCAGCGCGGCGATGCGCGACCTCGCGGCGATGCGGGTCGTGAGCCACACCCCGAGCAGGCCCGCGGTGCCGAAGACGAACAGGGCGCCGCTGACCACCAGGGGTGGTGCGCCGAGCGCGAGCAGGTAGGGGTCGATGTAGGTGATGACACCGAGGTAGCCGAGCATGACCAGCGCCCAGGCGCCGCCGATGCGCGCAACGCCCGGCAGCCGCAGTGCGCGCAGGACCGGGACTCGGGGCCCGTCCTGGGAACGCATGGGCGGGAGCGTGGCCCACAGCAGCACGGCGCACAGCAGTGCCATGGCGGCGGCCGCGTAGAAGGTGGCCTGCCATCCCAGGGTCGTCCCCACCAGGGAGGTGAGTGGGGCGCCCACGGCGATACCGACGGTGTTGGCGCCCACGACCACGGCCAGCGCACGCCCGCGCTGGTCGGGACGGACCAGGCGCACTGCGACCGCGGGGCTCAGGGCCATCAGCAGGCCGTGTGCGCCGCCGGCGACGAAGCGCGCAAGGAGTGCGGGCGCGAGGTCGGTGGACAGCGCGACGAGGACGTTGGCGGCGACGAACACCAGCAGGGTGGCCGTCAGCGCGGTTCTGCGGGTGAATCGCAGGGCCCAGGTCGTCAAGGGCAGGACGAGCACGGCGTTGCCCAGTGCGTACAGGGCCATCAGCGACCCGGCCGAGGCCACGCTCGCGTCCAGGTCGGGGGCCATCCGCGTGAGCAGCCCGGCGGGGCTCAGCTCGACGGCCAGGGCAAGGAAGCCCGCACTCGCCAGCACGAACAGCGCCAGCCAGGCGCCGAATGTGGAACGGACCCCGCTTTCGCCAGCGGGAGACGGTGATGAAGAGGATGTGGTGGACACAGCGGTCGTGTGCTTTCCGATCGACGGATGCTTTCGTGCGTTGCACGCTCATCCAGCACACTGCACTTTGCGTCCCTCCGGCAGGGCGGGTCCAAACGGGGGTCTGCCAGTCCCCCGTCTCACCAAGACCCTGGTCAGAGGCGTTTTCAGGGGCGTATCGTCACGCCCATGGACCTACCCACCGAACTGCGCGACTTCCTCGTCTCGCGACGCGCGAGGCTGACACCGGAAGCCGCCGGAATCCAGCCGTTCGCCGGGAAGCGCCGCGTCCCCGGGCTGCGCCGCGAGGAGACCGCCTTCTTGGCCGGAGTGAGCGTGGAGTACTACACCAAGTTCGAACGCGGCAAGGTCAAAGGCGCCTCGGAGGAGGTCGTCGACGCCATCGCCCGGGCCCTGCAGCTCAACGAGATCGAACACGAGCACCTGCGCAACCTCGCCCAGGGCACCCGGCGACGGACCCGACAGTCACACGCCCCGTCCGCCCGCCGCGTGCCCGCAGGAGTACAGAGTGTCCTGGACGCCCTCACCGTCCCCGCGTTCGTGCAGAACGAGCGTTTGGACATCCTCGCCGCGAACGCGCTGGGACGGGCCCTCTACCCGGTGGAAGGCGGGAACAAGTCAAACCTGTTCAACTCCTCCCGGTTCCTCTTCCTGGACCCCCGATCGCACGACTTCTTCCGCGATCGCGGGCTGGTCGTGCGCAACAACGTCGCGCTCCTGCACGCCGCCGCGGTGAAGAACCCCAACGACGAGAGCCTCATCGAGCTGATCGGCGAGCTGTCCACCAAGAGCGCCGAGTTCCGCCAGGCGTGGGCCGACCAGGACGTGCTGCGGTACCGCGTGGGCCCCAAGCGCTACCTGCACCCACTCGTGGGGGAGGTCGACTTCACTTACGAGACCTTCACCATGCCCGCCTACCCCGGGCTGACCATGCTCGTCTACAACGTCGAGCCCCAGTCCGCGACAGCCGAGGCACTACGGCTCCTGGGAAGCTGGACCGCACCGAACCCCGACAGGCAGGAAGCGGAGCCCGACACCGCGGACGACTACGCGGACACCGATCACGACGAGGCGGTAGAGAGGCGAAAGAGGCCCTGACAGGAAGATCTACGAGGTGGGAACCACCGCGCCGGTCGACGTGGTCCTGGTCGCCGAGCTGATGGGGCACGCCGACCTCCACACCACCCGCCGCTACACCCTGCCCAGCGACGCCGACGAGACCCGCGCGCTGGAGGCGCTCACCATCGACCGGTGAGCCCGTGAGGGTCTACCGCCAAATCCTGTAGCAATCCTCCTCGACCCCGTGTCCTGGGATGCCGACACACTGACCCGACATTTCGGCTGTTGCCGCTCACCAGCGCGGGGAGCGGGAGCAGACGCGAGTGGCGCCCCCGCCAACCAGCCCGGCACAGGCCCGCTTGGGTGACCCACCGTGACCGGTACCCCCGTTCCTGATCGCCCTCCCACCGACGAGCGAGGCACGGCAGCGTGCGCGATCTCGAAGAGGTCAACGCCTGTGGGCCCCTTCCATCGACCGAGGGAGCGCACGTTCTCTTGACACACAGCCTGTTTGTAAAGCTATGCTTTACAGGTGCAAGAACGATTGACTGATGCGTTGCGCGCTTTGAAGACGCGCATGGATGCGTTCCTCGCCTCACGTGTCCTGAACCGGGACGAGGACTGGGCCGAATCGATAGCCGGTGCCGTGAGCATGCAAACGGCCGCCGACGACGTCGTGCGCGCTGTCGTGCAACAGGCGCGCCAGCACGGCGCCACGTGGCAGGTCATCGGCGACGCTCTCGGCGTGAGCAGGCAGGCGGCGTTTCAGCGCTATGGCAAACCGATCGACCCCAGAACAGGAGAACCCATGAACACCACACCACTCCCCGGTGTCGTGGAACTGGCAGCCACGGTGGTCGAGAACCTCGCCTCCGGGCAGTGGGCGCGGGTCACCGAGCAGTTCGATCCGGCCATGCGCGACGGCCTCTCGGAGGACGCGCTCGCGGCCGCCTGGGCACAGCTCGTCGGCCTGTCGGGAGCCTTCGAGAGTCGTGGTGAGCCAGAAGTCACCCGAGCCGGCGACCTGACGATCACGAACACGCCGCTCGCGTTCGAGGCGGGCGACTACACGGCACGGATCGCGTTCCGCGACGACCGCACCATCGCCGGTCTGCACATCCTCGAAGGACAGACGTCGTGACCATCGCATCCCCGGACGGCTCGAAGCAGCCCACGACCCGAGGCGAACCCCGCATGAACGGGCAGGACCTGCGTTCCATCGGTGTGTTCACCATCCTGGCGTTCGCGCTCGCCTGGCTCCTCGCACTCCCGCTCTGGCTCGGTGACGGACTCGCCAGCCCGTGGTTCACCCTCGTGGCCACCGCCACGATGACGACCCCCGCGATCGCCGCCCTCGTCGTGGTGTTCTTCGTGGAGCGGCCGCGACAGAAGGCCTGGGCACTCGGGCTGTGGCCGCTCAGACCCGTTCGCAGGGTGCTCGGCTACGGGGTGCTGGGGATCTTCGTGTCCATCGCGCTGGTTCTGGTGGCGCTCCCGGTCGGTGCGCTGCTGGGGGTCTATCCGGCCGACTTCGCGAACTTCTCCGCGTTCCAGCAGGTCCTCGACGAGCAGACGGGAGCCGCCGAGATCCCGATACCGATCGGAGCGCTCATCGTCCTCCAGTTGGTCACGCTTCCCCTCGCGGCGTTGATCAACCTCGTTCCCGCGCTGGGTGAGGAGCTCGGGTGGCGAGGGTGGCTGCTCCCGAAGCTGATGCCGCTGGGAACGCTCCCGGCGCTGCTGGTCTCGGGCGTGATCTGGGGCCTGTGGCACGCTCCGCTCATCCTGCTGGGTTACAACTACCCCGACGCACCGGGCTGGCTCGGCCTGAGCGCGATGGTCGCCATGTGCGTTCTGGTCGGCGTGGTCTTCGGCTGGCTTCGGCTCCGATCGGGATCCGTGTGGCCCGCGGCCCTGGCTCACGCCGCGTTCAACGGGGCGGGTGCGACCTTCCTTCTCTTCGCCAGGGCGGGTGAGCACGTCGACACCACGCAGGCGACGATCCTGGGCTGGAGCGGGTGGATCGTGCCGCTGGTGCTCGTGGTGGTCCTCATCGCCACAGGGCAGTTCGCTTCCGCGAAGCACCCGTCCACCCCGCCGCCGAAGAAGGAGCGTGCCCCTGAACGCCCGGCCGCGGAACACGTGGCCAGTGAGTAGGTGGCCGGTGAGTGGTCGGAGCGCAGTCCCGGGACCGTCACACAGGAGTGTGAGAGTGCTTCGGTCCACAGTCCGCAGCGCTCAAGCAGCCGATCCGAACACGTGGCCCCGGTGGACCCCCGGAGCCACGAGTTTCCTCGGGTGCGTCGGCAGGCATGAGTGGCGTGAGCGACGAGGGCATCGACCTGGGCCAGCATCGTGGCCCCGGACCTGCCCGTTCGAGAGCAGTGCCTGGGTCTGTTGGTCGCCCCACCCGGCACAGCGCCTGACAACACGAACTCGGACGAGCCCGCCAGCCACCGAAGAGCTGCGAGCGCCCGTGAAGGCCGTGGCGATGGAACTGCCCGCAGCCGCAGTCCGTGTCGAGGCCACCCGCTCGAGTTCCCTCCAATATCGCGGCCCCTTGTCCTAACGGGTCGGGGCCGTCCGGTTCTGCTTGAGCGGGTTGATCCGCCGCACGACGGTCACGGTGGGCCACCCGGTCGAAGGCCGAAGGCCCGCCGCCCCACGGGCCCTCGCCCTCGCGGTGCTCACGCCGGTCACGGGGATGAGTGACCGTCGCCCTTGGTCCTGGGGCGCTCGAGTGCTCCCGATCAGCCCGGCTGGCGTGGGCCTTCTCACCCAGGACCCTTCTCGTGCTTCAGCTCCCCCGTCAGCCCCCGACCCGCCGGTCCGGGCCCATCCGGGCGACCAACTGCCCCGCCGCCTTGCGTAGGGGACGGCCGCGCAGCCACACCAGCTGCACGGCCATGGCCAGCCCGTTCCGGAGGTTCTCGAACTCCATCACGCGTACGGTCCCCTGGGCGACCTTCCCCCGCACCACGGAAAGCGGCAGGTTGGCCCAGCCGACCCCGCGCTCCACCAGCCCGAGGGCGGTCTCCGCGGAGTTCGTGCGCCAGTAGGCGTCCGAGACCACCAATCGCCGCTCCGTGAGTTCCTGCTCCAGGCTGGACACCGTGATCTGGCGGGCGCCGGCGAGGTCCTCCAGGCGCCGCAGGTCCGCGGGCAGACCAAAGGTCTCCACCGTCGCGGACGCCACCGCCACGAACGTCTCCTCCGCCACGTTCAGGAACACCTCCTCCCGGTCGTTCCGGGTCTTGGCGAACATCAGCGCCAGGTCCACGGCTCCGCCGTGCAGCATCTCGCGGACGTCGTCCTGCGGGGCGTCGGCGATCTCGACGGGAAGCAGGGGGTGGCGTTCGGCGATCTCCGCCACCGCGTCCAGGAGGGGCCCCCGGTCAACCCCAGCCGCCACACCCACAGTGAGCGTGCTCTCCAGGTCGTCGGAGAGCTCGATCGCGTGCGCCTGGAGGAGGCGCAGCCTGCTGGCGATCTGCCGGGCGTGCGGGATGAGGGCGTGCGCCTGCGCGGTGGGCGCGGGCTCGCGTCTGGAGCGGTCGAACAGCGGGTAGCCGAGTTCGGCCTCGATATTGGCGATCCCCATGCTGACCGCCGAGGGGACCCGGTTCAGCGCCCGTGCCGCGGCCGAGAAGGAGCCGTGGTCGACCACGGCGAGGAACAGCTCGATGTTGTCGCTGGACAGGCCCATCGGTCTATCAACCTAACTGAAAGAAGCTGACTTTTTCCATCACCCTAGCTGACGCTAACGTCGGCCTCTGCTGCATCCGAAAACGCTGGAAAGAGTGCGAAGTGCAAGGTCTGAAGCGCAAGCTGGTCTACGTGGGCGGCTACGAGGTCATCGGATTCCTGGTCGGTACCGCGGTGATGACGGCCCTGACCGGCAGCGGCCCGGCGACGACGGCCCCGCTCGCGATCATGATCGCCACGGTGGCGTCGCTGTGGAACATGGCCTTCAACTACCTGTTCGAGGCGTGGGAGAGACGGCAGGCCAGCCGCGAGCGCACCGTGGGGAGGCGGGTCCTGCACGCGGTCTCGTTCCAGCTGACGCTGGTGTGTTTCCTGATCCCGCTCATCGCGTGGTGGCTGGAGATCACGCTGCTTCAGGCGCTGCTGCTGGACCTGGTGTTCATCGTCTACATCCCGTTCTACACCTTCGGCTACAACTGGGCCTTCGACAAGGTCTTCGGCTTGCCGTCCTCCGCCATCGCGGACCCGGGTCCTGACGCTGATCAGGTTCGAGGACCCCATGCCCTCGTCGCGAACGCCCCTGATGACCGTTCCCAGCGCGGCGCTGGTCGTGAGCGCCCTCCTTCTGGGCGCTAGGACCCCGAAGAAGATCTGACCGTCCCTGGGCAGGTCCGAGGGCATCCGCGATGCGCGGGTGCCCTTCTCCGCGCGTCGCGGGAGGTCGCCTTCAGGTGGCCCGCATGGCCTCCTTCGTGGCCTCGACCATGTCCTTCAGGGTCTGGCGTACGCGCGCGAGCTCGTCCGCCTGCGCGTCGATGCGGTCGAGTTCGGAGACGAGCTGGCGCAGGACCTGCGGCGGGCAGCGCTCCCCGTTGCTCTTGATGTGCGGCAGCAGCTCGGCGATGGTCCTGCTGTTCATCCCGGCGGCGAAGAACTGCCGGATCAACACCACGCGGCTCACCGCGTCCTCGCCGTAGTGGCGCTGCCCGCTGGCGCTGCGTTCGCTGGAGAGCATGCCCTGCTTCTCGTAGTAGCGCAGAGAGCGCACGCTGGCCCCAGTTCGTTCGGCCAGGTCTCCGATCCGCACTCGACCTCCGATCTGATTTGCCTCTGACACCGGTGTCAGGTCCTAGTGTAGCCGCGCGTCCACCAGGGACCGGGACTCGATCGCCTGGTGTGCACGAGCCGACACCGCTTGAGAGGAATCGTTGTGCCCCACAGTTCCCGCTCCTTCGCCGACATCGTGCGCTCACGCCGCTCGGTCCGGGGCTTTCTCCCCGAACCGGTGGCCGCGTCCGACATCCGTGCGGTTCTGGAGGACGCCCAGCGTGCACCCTCCAACTGCAACACCCAGCCCTGGCAGGTGCACGTCGTCTCGGGCGCCCGCCGCGACGAGCTGAGCGCCCGACTGCTGGAAGCTGACCGGGACGGCCGAACCTCCCCGGACTTCAGCTTCGACTACGCGGACTTCGGTGACGGCTACTACCTCCAGCGCGCCCGGGAACAGGGGGCGGCCTACTACCAGTCCCTGGGTGTGGAGCGCTCCGACACCCGGGCACGCCACGAGGCCGCGCTGCGCAACCTGGAGTTCTTCGACGCCCCCCACGTCGCGCTGCTGTTCATGCCCCAGTTCGGCGACGGTGTGCGCGTGGCCGGTGACCTGGGCATGTACGCGCAGACCTTCCTGCTCGCGCTGGAGGCACGCGGACTGTCGGGCATTCCGCAGACGATGCTGGGCTTCTACGCCGACGTCGTGCGCGAGTCCCTGGGCGTCGATCCGGAGATGAAGCTGTTGTTCGGCATCTCCTTCGGCCTGGCCGACCCCGAAGGGCCTGCGAGCACATTCCGGATGGGGCGGGTGCCGCTGGCCGAGAGCGTCGTGGCGCATGACACGCCCGGCGTCCTGGACGAGGTGTCCTAGGAACGAGAGGGGGCCTCCACCGGTCCCGCGGTGGAGGCCCCCTTCGAGCGTGCTCAGAAGGTGCGTTCGGCCACCTTCACCCGCCGACTCGATTCCAGCAGGGCAGCCAGCTCGCTGGTCGGCACCGGGGCGGCGGGGGCCTGCATCATCTGGTCAACCGGTACGCCGGGGTCGGCGAGGTAGATCCTGGTGTACGCGTCGGACTCGGGCTCGAAACGCCAGCTTTCGGCCGGGGTCCCTGCGTCGACGGTGTCGAAGCCGAGCCTGTCGATCAGGCCCGCGGCCCGGGCCTTCGCTGCGGGGTCCTCACCGGCGATGGGCAGGGCGCTGCGGTCGTCGGCCCCGGCCGGGCGAGCGAGCTGGGGGATGTGGTGGGCCATGATGTTGTTGAACGCCTTGACCAGCAGGGCGCCGGGCAGGAGCCGTTGGGCGAGTTCGGTCGTGGTCTCCTGCTCGGAGTCGAGTTCGCTGATCCGTCCGTCGCGGAACGGGTAGTAGTTGCCGGTGTCCAACACGGTCCGCCCCCGCAGCAGCCCCTCGGGCAGGGCGTCGTAGGCCGTCAGCGGGATGCTGAGCAGGGTGGCTTCCCCAGCCCGGGCGGCCTGTTCCACAGTGGCCGCGGTGGCGCGCGGTCCCAGCTCTTCGACCAGCCCGGCCAGGCTCCGCGGACCGCGTGAGTTGGCGATCACCACATCGATCCCCGCCGCCACCGCCAACCGCGCGACCGCGGTTCCGATGTTCCCGCTTCCGATGATCCCCAGAGTCGACATCGCCCGTTCCTCTTCCTTGTGGTGGCCGTTCGGCGTCCGTTCGCTCGTGAGCGAACGGTCTACATCAGCCACGCTAGGACCTGACACCAGTGTCAGGGGCAAATCCATGGCCCACCACGTCGGTTCGAGGAGTGCCAGGCGACCCCGTTCTTGCGCAGGCACGCGGACGGTGGCCCCGCGACTCCCCTGACCTGGATGCCCGAGCCCCGCACGGACGACCGGCCGCCGCAAACGACCCGGCTCGCTCGGCCCGTGAGCCCGGCGAGCCGCAGGCCCCCTCGCCGACCCCGACGCTCGGGACCGGGCGGTGCGTGCGGCTCGGACGGGCACGCCTCCCTTAAACATGAGTACACTCATTATTGACTATGTTCAGCGAATCGGGGTATGGCGAGGTCGGGAGCGCCCACAACGCTCCGGACAGCCGGTCTCGTGGCCCCCGCCGTCCGTTGCCACCGCACCGACGGAGGAGGCGCTGGCTTCGCAAACGCAGCGTGTTCATCGCCGCGCGTCGGCCCCTCCGCAGCGCGCGGGGGCCGCGCCACCACACTCATCACGGAGAAGGGGCGACAGCCCATGAGAGCGTTCGTCATCACCAAGTACAAGGAGGAGCCGCGAGAGGCCGAGGTCTCCGAGCCGGTCGTCGGGGAACGTGACGTCCTCGTTCGGGTGGAGGCCGCCGGGCTGAACCAGCTGGACGAAAAGATCCGTGTCGGTGAGTTCAGGCAGATCCTGCCCTACGGGTTCCCGCTGATCCTGGGACACGACGTCGCCGGGACCGTCATCAGCGTCGGTTCCGGAGTCCGGGGCTTCGCACCCGGCGACCAGGTGTACGCCAGGCCCCGCAAGGACCTGATCGGTACCTTCGCCGATCGCATCGCCGTCGCTGAGTCCGATCTGGCCCACAAACCAGCGTCGATCTCCTCCGTGGAGGCGGGCTCGCTGCCTCTGGTCGCGCTCACCGCCTGGCAGGCGCTCGTCGAACGCGGCAAGGTGGGGCCGGGGCAGAAGGTCCTCATCCACGCTGGCGCGGGTGGTGTCGGGTCGATCGCCATCCAGCTCGCCAAACACCTCGGAGCGAGCGTCGCCACCACTGCCAGCGCCGCCAACGCCGACTTCGTCCGCGAACTGGGAGCCGACACGGTCATCGACTACCGGAGTCAGGACTTCGAGAAGGTGTTGGACGACTACGACCTGGTCCTGGACAGCCTGGGCGGCACGAATCTGAAGAGGTCGTTGCGGGTACTCAGACCAGGAGGTAAGGCCATCGGGATCTCCGGGCCGCCCGATCCCGACTTCGCCCGGGGAGCCGGCCTGAACCCGCTGCTGCGCCTCGTGATCACCATGATGAGCGCGGGGGTTCGACGCCAGGCCAGGAAACTCGGGGTGACGTACGAGTTCCTGTTCATGCGCGCCGACGGTGACCAGCTACGCCGGATCGGCGCCCTCGTCGACGCAGGGGAACTGCGCCCCGTCGTTGGGAAGGTGTTCCCCTTCGAACAGACACCGCAGGCCCTACGGGCACTGGCACGGGGAGGTATCCGTGGCAAGGCCGTCATCAGCCTCACCTGACTCCTCCGCCAAGACAACTCGCGTCACCGTCGAGGCACATCTTCGCCCGAGCCCCCAAGGGAGGCCATCATGAGCGACACCAGCAGCGAACCGGTCAACACCTCGTACGCGAAGGCGCCGACCCTCGCGGTCACTGCGGGCGGGGTGACCTTTGCCTACCGGGAACTCGGGCCGAGAGGGGGCGTCCCCGTCGTGTTCTTCGTGCACCTTGCCGCGACTCTGGACAACTGGGACCCGCGCATCGTCGACCCCATCGCCAGGGAGCGCCACGTCATCGCGTTCGACAACCGGGGGGTCGGGGCGTCGACGGGCGAGGTCCCCGACACGGTCGAGGCGATGGCCGCTGACGCCGTCACCTTCGTCAGGGCGCTCGGGTTCCGGGAGATCGACGTCTTCTCCTTCTCCCTCGGCGGCATGGTCGCCCAGGTGCTGGCGCGCGAGTACCCCGAACTGGTCCGCAGGCTCGTCCTGACCGGCACGGGGCCCGAAGGGGGCGTGGGCATCGACAGGGTTGCCAGAACCACCTACTACGACATGGCACGGGCGGCCCTGACCCGGTCGGACCCCAAGGAGTACCTGTTCTTCAACCGCGACACCACCGGCAGGAGTGCGGGCAGGGCCTTCGTCGAGCGGCTCGGGGAACGCACCACGGACCGTGACAGGCCGATCAGTGTCAGGGCCCTGCGGACCCAACTGAAGGCGATCAAACGGTGGGGGCGTTCGGAACCGACCGACCTGTCGGAGATCACCCAGCCCACCCTGATCGCCAACGGGGACAACGACCGCATGGTGCCCTCGGTGCTCTCCGAGGACCTGCACCGTCGCATCCCCGGCTCGGAACTGGTCGTCTATCCCGACTCCGGCCACGGAGGCATCTTCCAGTACCACCGGGAGTTCGCCCCCGTCGCGGTGGAGTTCCTCACCCGCTGACAACACGCGGCCCGCACTCCGACCCGGGACAGTCGGAGTGCGGGAGCAACGAGCGGCCAGCCACGACGAGGCCCTTCGGCCCCGTGACGAGGGTGCCGCGACCGTGCTTCACGGCTGCGGCGCCGACTCAGGTGTTCGTCGCGTTGAGCTGCGGGTACAGAGCCTCGATCGGGGCGCTGAGCCCCGCCTTGACCCGAACGGAGTCCTCGTCCGCGAGGACTTCGTACTGCCCGGCCTCGGTGGCGTCGAACACCGCGCGCACCAGGTCCGCGGGGTCGACCTTGGGGTCGGTGGAGTGGGCGGCCATCGGGGTGTCGACGTATCCCACGTGCACTCCGACGACGTGCACTCCCTCCGGGGCGAGTTCCAGTCGCAGGGAGTTGGTCGCCGACCACAGGGCTGCCTTGGTGGCGCTGTAGATACCGGCCACGGCGTACCAGCTCAGCAACGAGTGAATGTCGATGATGACGGACCGCTTCTTCGCCGACAGGACCGGGGCGAAGGCACGGGTGAGAAGGAGCGGACCCACGAAGTTGGTCTCGACGTTGGTGCGAATCTCCTCCTCGGTGTGCGACAGGATGCCCGGGCTGGACACCGAGGCTCCGGCGTTGTTGACCAGTACGGTCACGTCACCGGCCGCTTCGACGGCCTCCCGGACGGAAGCTTGGTCGGTGACGTCGAGACGCAGGGGAACGATGCGCTCGTCGTCCCAGGTCCGGGGGTTGCGCGCGGAGGCGTAGACCTTGCTCGCGCCGCGCGCCAGGGCCTGCCTGACGAACTGTGTGCCGATGCCTCCGTTGGCTCCGGTGACCAGGACGACGGATCCGTCGAGTGTGGGCATGGTGGCTCTCCTAGTTGTTGGCCGCGCGCTGTGCGTGGTGGGTGTGCCCGGGGTCCGGTCGGTCGTGAGCTCCGCCTGGGACCGCCCCGGGGGTCCCCGCTCCCGCGTGGAAGAATGTTCCCCCGGGCGTACCCGAATCCAGGCATTAATGACTACGCTCATAACTGAGCTTGGTCAACACCTATTCCCCAAGGAGGGCTCGATGTCATCCGCCTCCCGGGCGCCGGGGCGACGCGAGCGCAACAAGCAGCAGAAGCTCGAACGCATCACCGCGGCGGCCAGTGAGCTCTTCGCCGAGCACGGGGTCGACGAGGTCACCACCCAGCAGATCGCCGAACGCGCCGACATCGGCACCGGCACCCTCTTCCTCTACGCCAAGAGCAAGGGCGAACTACTGCTGCTGGTTCAGAACTCCCACTACTCCGAGTCCCTGGACCGAGGGATCAGGGACGCCGAGGGCACCGCTGACACCCTGGACGCCGTGATGGCCATCGTGCGCCCGATCGTGGAGTGCAACCGCAGACAGGTCGAGAACGGACGCACCTACCTGCGCGAGATGGTGTTCGGCGACCCCGAGGAGCCCCGCCACCGCGACGCCCTCATGATCACGGCCCGGACGGAGGCGGCCATCGCCGCCGTGATCGGTCGCGACACCGAAACCGATGCGAACGACGCGGCGGCACTGGCGCACATCGTGTCGGCCGTCATGTTCCTCAGCATGGCGGCGTCGGCGAACGCGACGTCCAGCGTGGAGACGATCGCCGGGGACATCCGCGGTCAGGTCGCCGTCATGCTCCCCGGCACGGCCAGCGGCCACTCCTGAGCACCCGGCCCGAGGCGATCCGGTAGCTTCCCGGAGAGTCGGACTGGGGCGAACGGACTCGGCCTCGGCTTCGGGCTTAGGGTCACGCGCAGGCGCGGTCATCGACCAGGCCCGACTGGTCACGACCGCGCCCGCGCTCAGCCCGAAGGCACTGGCGAACCCGCCCCTTCGAGTCCGGTTCCAGCTGTGGCCCGGACCCGTACGACCTCTACGGAAACTCCCTCAACCGGAAAGACGTCCCCCTCCACTCGCGGGCCCGGGCAAAGGATGGTGCTCCGTGGCGGCGGGACAGGTGTGCGGCTCCCGCCGGTCGGGCAGGGCGGTCCAGGAAGGCCGACCGGAGGGAGGACCCCCGTGAACGAGACCCGACCACCCGCGCAGAGCCAGCCCCACCCGGGCCGCACCGAACCGATGGAACCCCAGCCCCGGGACGAGATGCGCGACTACCAGGGCAGAGGACTCCTCGAGGGAAAACGCGCCCTGGTCACCGGAGGCGACTCCGGCATCGGCAGGGCCGTCGTGGTGGCCTTCGCCAAGGAGGGCGCCGACATCGTCTTCGGCTACCTCAGCGAGGACGCCGAGGCCCAACACACCGTCGACCTGGTCCAGGCCCAGGGCCGCCGCGCCGTGGGCGTGCGCGGTGACCTGGCCGACGAGTCCGCGTGCGCGCACCTGGTCAACCGGGCCGCGCAGGAGCTCGGCGGGATCGACGTCCTCGTGGAGCACGCCGCCACCCAGACCCCGGTCGAGAACTTCACGGACCTGACCACGGAACAGCTGCGCCGCACCTTCGACGTGAACGTGATGGGAGTGTTCTGGACCCTTCGCGAGGCACTGCCGCACATGTCCCAGGGCGGTTCCATCATCATCACCGGATCGATCAACGGCCTACGGGGCAACAAGTCGCTGATCGACTACGCGTCGAGCAAGTCAGCCGTCATGAACCTGTCCGTGTCTCTGTCCCAGGTGCTCATGGACCAGGGCATCAGGGTCAACTGCGTGGCGCCGGGGCCGGTGTGGACACCGCTGATCCCATCGACCCTCGGCAAGAAGGGATCCGAGGGGTTCGGCGAGCAGGCGCCCATGGGACGAGCCGCCCAACCGGACGAGATCGCCCCCTCCTACGTGTTCTTCGCCAGCAACAGACTCTCGTCCTACTACACCGGCGAGACCCTCACACCCACCGGCGGAGAGATCCAGGGCAGCTGACGTCAGGCGAGGAAACGGACCCGCGGGCGAAGACGCCCCCGGGCCCGAGAGGAGTTCCATGAGCGTGTGGAGATGGCTCCGTTCGTGGCCCGTGCTGAGGCAGGTCACCGGCGACGACCGGATGGGACTCGGGGACGCGGCCAGGTCGGAGCGCACCGAGGGGTTGCGCCCGCGCACCGCGCGGGCGGACCGGGTGGTCAAGTCGGTCTGTCCGTACTGCGCGGTGGGCTGCGGGCAGAACGTGTACGTCCGTGAAGAACGGGTCATCCAGATCGAGGGGGACCCCGACTCCCCCGTCAGCAGGGGACGCCTGTGCCCCAAGGGTTCGGCGAGCCTCCAGCTCACCACGGGACCGTCCCGGCGGGACCGGGTCCTGTACCGGCCCCCACATGGAGCCGACTGGGAGGAGCTGGACCTGGACACGGCCATGCGCATGGTGGCCGACCGTGTGGTGGCAACGCGGGAGCAGACCTGGGAGGAGGAGAGCGAAGGGCGGCGCGTGGCACGCACGCTCGGCATCGCGAGTCTGGGCGGGGCGACCCTCGACAACGAGGAGAACTACCTGATCAAGAAGCTCCTCACCGCCCTGGGGGTGATCCAGGTGGAGAACCAGGCCCGGGTGTGCCACAGCTCCACGGTCGCGGGGCTGGGGACCTCCTTCGGGCGCGGCGGGGCCACCATGTTCCTCCAGGACCTTCAGAACTCCGACTGCATCGTGATCGAGGGCTCCAACTTCGCCGAGGCGCACCCCGTGGGATTCCAGTGGGTGATGGAGGCGAAGGCGCGCGGCGCCGTCGTCATCCACGTCGACCCGCGGTTCAGCCGGACCAGCGCCCTGGCGGACCTGCACGTGCCGATCCGGGCGGGCACCGACATCGCCTTCCTGGGCGCCATCATCAACCACGTGCTGTCGGAGGGGAAGTACTTCCACGACTACGTCCTGGAGTACACGAACGCCGCGACCATCGTCGGCGAGGCCTTCCGGGACACCGAGGACCTGGACGGGGTGTTCTCCGGGTTCTCCGAGAAGGACCGCTCCTACGACGTCTCCACCTGGACCTACGAGGGAGCGACGGTGGCGGCCGCGGCGGGCGACCGCAACCAGCTCCCCCGGACCCGTGAGGGTGTCAAGGGCGACACCAGTCGCTCGGGGCGCCCGGAACAACAGGGCTCGGGCGGCGCGGTGATCCGGGAGCGCCCCGAGGAGGACCGCACTCTCACGGACCCCCGGTGCGTGTTCCAGGTCCTCCGGCGCCACTACTCGCGGTACACGCCCGAGTTGGTCGAGGAGGTGTGCGGTATCCCGAAGGACGTGTTCCTGCGGGTGTGCGACCACCTCACCGAGAACTCGGGGCCGGACCGCACCAGCGCGTTCTGCTACGCGGTCGGCTGGACGCAGCACACCGTGGGTTCGCAGTACATCCGCACCGCGTCGATCCTCCAGCTGCTGCTGGGCAACGTGGGCCGACCCGGCGGAGGCATCCAGGCGCTGCGCGGGCACGCCAGCATCCAGGGCTCCAGTGACGTGCCCACGCTGTTCGACCTGCTGCCCGGCTACCTGCCGATGCCGCACGCCCACGAGGAGCAGGACCTGGAGGGGTACGTGCTGGCGGCCGGGCATCCCCGCAAGGGGTTCTGGTCGGGCATGGAGTCGTACACGGTGAGCCTGCTCAAGGCCTGGTTCGGCGAGCACGCCACGGCGGACAACGACTTCCGCTTCGGGCACCTGCCCCGGCTGACCGGGTCGCACAGCACGTACGACACCGTGATGGCCCAGATGGAGGGCGAGTGCAGGGGCTACTTCCTCATGGGCGAGAACCCCGCGGTGGGGTCGGCCAACAGCCGGGCGCAGCGCTTCGGCATGGCCGAGCTGGACTGGCTGGTGGTGCGTGACTTCTCGCTGATCGAGAGCGCCACCTGGTGGAAGGACGGCCCGGAGATCGAGTCCGGGGAGATGCGTACGCAGGACATCGGCACGGAGGTCTTCTTCTTCCCGGCGGCGGCGCACACGGAGAAGTCAGGCACGTTCACCAACACCAACCGGACCCTCCAGTGGCACGACCGCGCGGTGGAGCCCAGCGGCGACCAGCGCAGCGACCTGTGGTTCATGTACCACCTGGGACGGCTGGTACGGGAGCGGCTGGCCGGGTCACGGGACCCCAAGGACCTGCCGGTCCTCGAACTCACCTGGGACTACCCGTTGGAACCGGACGGGGAGCCGAGCGCGGAGGCGGTGCTGCGTGAGATCAACGGGTACGACGCGCAGGGCCGTCCGCTGGACGGGTACACCCAGCTGAGGGATGACGGGTCCACCAGCTGCGGCTGCTGGATCTACTGCGGGGTGTTCGCGGGCGGGGTGAACCAGGCCGCGCGCAAGAAGCCGGGAAACGAGCAGGACTGGATCGCGGCCGAGTGGGCGTGGTCGTGGCCGGACAACCGGCGCGTGCTGTACAATCGCGCCTCGGCCGACCCCCAGGGCCGCCCGTGGAGCGATCGCAAGGCCCTGGTGTGGTGGGACGAGGAGGCTGGGCACTGGACGGGGTACGACGTCGCGGACTTCGAGTACGACAAGGCGCCCGGCTACCGGCCCTCGAAGGAGGCGACCGGTGTCGAGGCCCTGAGCGGGGTGGACCCGTTCATCATGCAGGCGGACGGCAAGGGATGGCTCTATGCCCCGGCCGGTCTGCACGACGGCCCGATGCCCACGCACTACGAGCCGCAGGACACCCCGTTCGGCAACCCGCTGTACGGGCAGCAGCGCAACCCCACCCGCCTGCTCTTCCAGCACGAGCTCAACCGCTACCACCCGGCCCCTGGCACGCCGGGTTCCGGGGTGTTCCCGTACGTGGTGACGACCTACCGGCTCACCGAGCACTTCACCGCCGGGGGAATGAGCCGGTGGACGCCCTACCTGTCCGAACTCCAACCGGAGTTCTTCTGCGAGGTGGGCCCGGAGCTGGCGGCGGAACGGGAGCTGGAGCACGGCGGCTGGGCGACCGTCGTCACGGCGCGCAACGCCATCGAGGCCAGGGTGCTGGTCACCGACCGCATGAGGCCCTTGCGCGTGCAGGGGCGCGTCGTGCACCAGATCGGCATGCCCTACCACTGGGGGCCCAACGGGTACTCGACGGGTGACTCGGCCAACGAGCTGATGTCCATGGCGTTGGACCCCAACGTGCACATCCAGGAGGTGAAGGCGCTGACCGCCGACATCCGTCCGGGGCGGCGTCCACGGGGCCCCGAACGCGTGGCCCTGGTCGAGGAGTACCGGCGCAGGGCGGGCGTCACCGAGCGGACCGGAACGGAGGACTGATGACCGCGGACGAACGGCCCTCACGCAAGGGGTTCTTCACCGACACCAGCGTGTGCATCGGATGCAAGGCCTGCGAGGTGGCGTGCAAGGAGTGGAACATGGTCCCGGAGGACGGGCTGGACTTCCTGGCCTCGTCCTTCGACAACAGCGGTCGCCTGAGCGCCGACACCTGGCGCCACGTGGCCTTCGTCGAGCAGCGGCTACCGCTCGGATACCAGGAGTCCGGGGTGGGCAGGCCCGCGGGCGGCGACGGAGGCGCCCGCGCCGGTTCGGGGCCCGGGACGGTCGACCTCGGCATGCCCTCGTTCGACCTCCCGGGACAGCGCACGGGCGAGGACGGCGAGGGGACGGACCGGGGCGAGTTCCGGTGGTTGATGTCGTCCGACGTGTGTAAGCACTGCACGAGCGCGGCCTGCCTGGACGTGTGTCCCACGGGGTCGCTCTTCCGCACGGAGTTCGACACGGTGGTGGTGCAGGAGGACATCTGCAACGGGTGCGGGTACTGCGTGTCCGCCTGCCCGTACGGGGTGATCGACCGTCGTGAGGTCGACGGTCGGGCCTGGAAGTGCACGCTGTGCTACGACCGGATCGGCGATGGTCTGGAGCCCGCGTGCGCGAAGGCGTGCCCCACCGACTCCATCCAGTTCGGTGACCTGGACGAGCTGCGGGAACGGGCCCAGAGGCGTGTGGAGGACCTCCAGGGGGCGGGTGTGTCCTCCGCTCGGCTGTACGGAGAGGATCCGGAGGACGGCGTGGGCGGCGCGGGCGCGTTCTTCCTGCTGCTGGACGAACCCGAGGTGTACGGTCTGCCGCCGGACCCGGTGGTGACCACCCGGGACCTGCCGTCCATGTGGCGTCACGCGGGTGCGGCGGCGGGGGTCCTGTTCGCCGGTGCGCTCGCGGCGTTCGCGGGGAGGCGGTCATGAGCAATCCCGAGCTCGACGGCATGGGACCCGGCGAACGCGGGCGTGACGCGGTCACCGGCGCGGCGGACGTGGTCTCCGAGGCGCAGCGCAACGAACGTGACCAGGCCCGGGAGGCGGTCCGGCCGCCCGGACGGCCGAGCGGCCGACGCCGGGGCCGCCGCGGAGGTGAGCCCACACGCGTACCCGACGCCGACTTTCGCACCTACCACGGCAGGCCGGTGCTCAACGGGGTCGTGTGGGAGGCCCGCGACATCGGCGGCTACCTCTTCCTGGGCGGGTTGGCCGGGGCGTCCTCGGTCCTGGCAGCGGGGGCGGAGGTCCATGGTCGCGCCGATCTGGCCCGGCCGCTCAAGTACACGGCGCTGGTGGCGGTCTCCGGGTCGCTGGTCGCGCTCGTCCACGACCTCGGGCGGCCCGAGCGCTTCCTCAACATGCTGCGGGTGTTCAAGCCGACCTCACCGATGAGCGTGGGGTCCTGGCTCCTCGCGGGCTACGGACCCCTGGCCGGGACGGCCGCCGTGACCGCCGCCACCGGGTGGTTCCCACGGATCGGGACGGCCGCGACCATGGGCGCCGGGGTCCTCGGTCCGCTGGTCGCCACCTACACGGCCCCGCTGATCTGCGACACGGCGGTGCCCTCCTGGCACGAGGGACACCGGGAGATGCCCTACGTCTTCGCCTCCTCCGCGGTCGCGGCGGCGGGGGGCGTGGGACTGGTCGCGACACCGACGGGGCACGCGGGCCCCTTCCGGCGGGCGGCCGTGGGCGGGGCGCTGACCGAACTCGCGGTGTCCACCTTCATGGAGAAGCGGATGGGCCTGGTCGGTGAGCCCTACGGCCGGGGGCTGGCGGGGGCGCTCACGCGTACTGCCAAGACCCTCACCCTGGCGGGCGCGGTGGGCGCGGTGCTGGGTCGGCGCAACCGGGTGGTGTCGGCGCTGAGCGGAGCCGCTCTGGTGGGAGGGTCCGCGCTGACCCGGCTGGGGGTCTTCCAGGCCGGTGTGCAGTCGGCCGAGGACCCCAAGTACACCGTCGTGCCCCAGAGGGAGCGCCTACGGCAGCGCGCCTGACCCTCCGGCGGACGGGGGCCGGTGCCGGTTGGCGGCACCGGCCCCTGCCCGCTGCGGGAGGCCACGCACGTCTGCGCACCTGATCGTCGATCCCCGATGGTCGGCGATCAGGTGCGCGGTCCGTGCGTTGTGGGAGGGCCGGTCAGCGGCCGTGCGGCAGGCACTCCTGGATCCTGGTGGCCAGGCCGCCTCAGGCAGAGACGGCCGCGGTCGGCCGGGTCCAGTCGCGATGCTGCCCGATCAGGCGTGCGAACTCCCGGACCAGACCCTCGTCCACCGCGGGGGCCCGGACCACACCGTGTGTGGTCTCGGTGACCGTGGGCGGATGGCCGAGAGGGCCGGGCAGCCCCGGGGCGTCGAGCAGAGAGGTCGCCGCTCCGACCGCTGCGATGGCCTTGGCGTGCTTGTAGGCCTCCAGCACGAAGTGCCGGGCCTCACCGTCTCGGGCGAGCGAGGCCGCCGCGTCGCCGCCGCCCGGGAGGGCCACCGCGTCGTAGAGGACCGAGGAGACGGTCGTGTAGGCGCGGTCCACCGGCAGGGTGGCGCCCTCACGGGTGCGCACCGAGCCGTCCAGCCGGGCGAGCGCCTCCACTACGGCGCCCTCGGCCACCAGGGCCCGGCGCAGGGCCTCGACGTCGGATCCGTCCACACCGTGGTCGACCAGCACCGCGACCTGGCGTCCGGTCAGGTCTCCGAAGGCGGTGTTGGCCTGGCTGAGCGCGGGTGAGGTCCGGGAGTGTCGGGCGGTGCCGGGGTCCTGCGGTGGTTCCACTCCCACGCCCTCGGCGACCTCGACGGCCAGGACGTGGTCCACGTGGGCCAGGTTGGCCACCGCCCGCTGGCGCACCGCCAACTCCTCGCACTTGCCCAGCTCGAAGCGGAACGCGGCCACCAGGTGTTCGCGCTCCCAGTCGGCGAGGCTGTTCAGGAACAACCTGGCCTGGGTGTAGTGGTCCTTGAAGCTCTCCGCCCGCTTGCGAACCTTGTTCCCTTCGACCTTCTCCGTGTAGTGCCGGTAGACGCTCTCGTCAGCCAGCGCGGGGCATCCCCCGCCCAGGGAGTTCGGGTAGTAGGAGGTCTGGCCGCGGTGGACCCGGTGCTGGGCGAACCCGTCGCGCTGGTTGTTGCTCACCTCGGCCACCGGCCGGTTGACCGGGATCTGCTGGAAGTTGGATCCGCCCAGCCGCAGCAGCTGCGTGTCCAGGTAGGAGAAGTTGCGGGCCTGGAGCAGCGGATCGTTGGTGAAATCGATCCCCGGGACGACGTTCGCGGTGTGGAAGGCGACCTGCTCGGTCTCGGCGAAGAAGTTGTCCGGGTTGCGGTCCAGCACCATGCGTCCGATGGGGCGTACCGGCACCTGCTCCTCGGGGACGATCTTGGTGGCGTCCAGGAGGTCGAAGTCGAACGCGTGCTCGTCGTCCTCCGGGATCAGCTGCACCCCCAGCTCCCACTCGGGGAACTGGCCGCGCTCGATGGCCTCCCACAGGTCACGCCGGTTGTAGTCGGGGTCCTTGCCCTGGATGCGCTGGGCCTCGTCCCACACCAGCGAGTGCGTGCCCAGGAGCGGCTTCCAGTGGAACTTGACGAAGGTCCCCCGGCCCTGGACGTTGACGAACCGGAAGGTGTGCACGCCGAAGCCCTGCATGGTGCGGTAACTGCGCGGGATCGCCCGGTCCGACATCAGCCACATCATCATGTGCGTGGTCTCCGGCTGGAGTCCGACGAAGTCCCACAGGGTGTCGTGCGCGGACTGGGCCTGCGGAATCTCGTTGTGCGGCTCGGGCTTGACCGCGTGCACGAAGTCGGGGAACTTGATGCCGTCCTGGATGAAGAAGACGGGCATGTTGTTGCCGACCAGGTCGTAGTTGCCCTGTTCGGTATAGAACTTGACCGCGAAGCCGCGCACGTCGCGAACGGTGTCCGCCGAACCCCGGGACCCGGCCACCGTGGAGAAGCGGACGAAGACGGGGGTGGTGACGTCGGGGCCGCTGAGGAAGTGGGCCGCGGTCACCTCGGAGAGGTCCTCGTAGGGCGTGAAGTGGCCGTAGGCCCCCGCTCCCCTGGCGTGCACGACGCGTTCGGGGATGCGTTCGTGGTCGAAGTGGGTGATCTTCTCCCGGGCATGGAAGTCCTCCAGGAGCGTGGGGCCACGTTCGCCGACGCTGAGGGAGTTGTCCGTGTCCTCGACCCGCACACCGGTCTCGGTGGTGAGCGGGCCCTGGGAGTCAGTGCGGTTCTGTTCCAGAAGCCGGTCCTTGGCGTCCTGCTCGTGGTCGGTCATGTCGAACTCCCCCGTCGGGTCCTGGTCGTGGCGGGCACTGCCCGTCCCGCCACGCCATGACCGACGAGACGACCTCGTAAACACCGCACACCGCGATTTGACCCCGTCTCGCCCGGCCGAATGCCGAGTGGTCCGGCGGCGACGCGGATCGCTTCCTGGCCGTGGTCGAGGCAGCCCCCGGGCCGCCGCCGGAGATCCCCTCTCGATCGATCTGAGCCCGTGACGTTCGGCGACTGTTTCCTCACTGTTGCCGGGGGAGACGGGAACCTCCCGCGACCGCTTCGGGTCGGCCCGAGGCGCCCTCGGTGGAACCTTCGACGACGGGACCGGGTGAGTACCAGGCGCCTCCTCGGCGAGGTGATCACCAGCGCTACGCGAGTCCGCCACGGGTCTTCTCCAGAGGCCGGAAACGCCCGCTGTGCAGGACTTTCTGGACATAGGGGGCGGGTATCGGCGTTCGCCGGGTGTGTGTGCACCGGTTTCCCTAGTCTCGCTCGGAAAGATCCGAAGGAGACACAATGCCCACCCCCCTGGAGCAACGCCTTCCGCCCAACCCCTACCGGAACCTGGTATGGGCCGCGAAGGGACACATTGCCTGACTTTGCCGTATTTCCGCATGTCAGATCCCTACTCTGTGTTCTCCTGGCCGCGGATCTCCCTGAGGTGGGAGATATTTGGGAGATCCGCCGCTGACTGGCTTCCCAAGAGCTTGCTCGTGGCGGCTTTCTGGTAGTGCTCTTCGAGGAGCGGGGACATAGTGAAGAGGCGCTCTCGCTCCACACTCGTCAAGGCAGCGACGCTGCCTGCCCATCGGAGTTCGAGCACGCAGAGTATTCGTTCTTGCATCCTCGGCGTCACGTGCTCGTAGACCCGGGCCATGCCAGGAACCTTGTGTCCCAGTCGGGCGGCACGCGCCACTTCGGGAATCTCGTCCTCAGCCAGCCATGTACGGTGTGTGTGCCGCCCCGCTTCATGGAACGTGATTCCTTCGAGCAAGGGCTGCCTCATCCATGTTTTTTCGCGCTCAGGCACACCGTCCCAGGCCGGACGCCAGTGACCGGAGCGGAAGTTGTTCCGACGAAGCCAGCCACCCCTCTGAGCGGCGAAGACCGGCCCTTGCGGGCGAGAGATCTTCAGGTCGACATAGAGCGCATCCAGGAACGGTGGCAACTGGATCCACCTCTTACTGGTCGGTGTTTTGGGCTTACTTGTGACGTAGATTTTTCCCCGGGAGGTCTCAGCAACGGGGGCACGAACCGGAACGGCGTGCCCCAATTCGTCATAGTCGCAGGAGTGTAGGGCTATCTGTTCCGACCATCGCATTCCCGTGTAACTGTTGAATAGGGCGAACACCATACCCGTCTGGCCGAAGGACTCATACAGGCGCATGGACGCCCGCAAGACCTGGAGCGGTGTGGCGACCTGGTGCTCGGCCTCGTACTCTCCGCTGGTCACCCTGACCATCCGCGCTGGATTACCAGGGATCTTACGTGCCCGCACGGCTTCCTCCAGAATATGCGAGAAGTAGTAGAAGATCGCTGTGACCGTTGGTTCGGCCAACCGGGCGTGCAGGCGGGTCGACCAAGCCCTGATCTCCATGTGGCCGTCGAAGATGGCTCCCAGAGTCCAGTCTTTCCATTGAGGAAGGATGTGGACGTCCAGATAGGAGCGACACTTCTCTCGCGTGTTCTTGGCCAAGCGAGCGTCAGCGAAGACCTTCTCCGCGAAGGGCCCGAACTTTTGCTCTGCTTGTGCCGGATCGATCCAGGTATACCTGCGAATATCTGTCTCTTGGTCTCGGGCCCAAGCCAACGCTGCTGCCTTGGTTTTGAAACCTGATCCAGAGCCCCAGGTTCCGCCAGGCTTCTTATACTTTGCTCGCCATGTCTTTCCGCGGCGTTCTGCGTAGGCCATAATAGTCCTTACATATGTGTCGATGTGGTTTTTTACCAATTTCTGGACAGCGGACTTCGACTACCGGATTGAATGATTTGCTCGAGGTCAATGGAGCTAAACCGCAAGTGCTTGCCAATGAAAGTACAGGGCACCTGTCGCGCCGACACACGCTTGCGGAGCCAAGATTCGGGCACTTTCAGCAGAGCTGCAGCCTCCCGTGGAGTAAAGATCTCAGGAAGCGATGGGGCATCTTCCTCTTTCCTTGGCCCTAGACTTGAAGAGGATCGACGTCTGCCCTGCACAGGGACTGATTTTCCACTTTGCCCCAAGGTTTCCTACCTCTCGACCACATGGCCTTTCCACCCCAACTTGCGACCCATATCCAAGACCACGACATGCCGTGCTTAGCAAGCTCCTGACTCAGCATGTTTACATGAGAGCCTGTGGGCCCTTACCGCGGCTGTGGATGGATCTTCAAAGGGAGCAAGGGGTTTCGAGACCAAGCCGTGACAGCCTCCAAGGGCCGCACGCATCAACGCGACAGACGCCGCCCGTGGTTGGCGCTGGCACGCGGTGATCCCACGAGCACATGGGCGGTGTATCGCTAGGGCTTTCGCCGGAGCAGTGCTGTACAGGCTTGGGCCACAGTGGTTCGTTGACTAACCGAGTTGGTACACCACGGACCACAGTGATGGTTCGCCTCAGCGGCGAGTGGCAGCTCAGAGTGTGGCACCTGGCCTTGCCTTGACGCTGGTGTGGTGAAGCCCGGGTCGCGGTAGGGGTGTGAAGTTATCGGCCGTTGTGATCTTGGCTGTGTTTCGCTCCTGCTGGCGGGTGAGGCATGGGTGGGGCGCGTGAGCGATGGCGGCTTCGTGCCGTGAAGACGGTCGTTCTGCAGGTCTTTTGGGGCTTCTTTCTGGGTCGGTTGCGCGCGACGTTGTTACGGCTCGGCGGGGAGTTGTGGTCTGCCACAGTCCTTGCTCCTCTCGTGTGAGGTGGGGCGCCTGGCAAGAGCGCGGCGCCTTGGGCTCTGTGCATGCTTCTCCGTCTTGGATCAGGTTGGTCCGGATCTCGCCTGGGGTGGTCCGGGCTGAGGCGGGCTGATGTGTTCCATCCGACCACAGCATGCATCATAGATACAATCTCAATCTATAGTGAACACTGTTGGTTGGGCCGCTCCCCCAGGGGCCCAGGCAATAGCCCGCGGCACACCCTCAGCGCTGAGAGCTCACGAGCACAGGATGGAGACCCATGGAACGTGTCGCTGTCGATCCAGGATCGTGTGCTCGCCTCACGGTGAGCGCAGCAGATCTTCCCCGAACCGTGCAGGCCTCACTGGCCACCCTGGGGCTGTTGATGACCTCGTCGGGCTCTGTACGCACCACGATCGCGCATCTGGTGTGTTTCGCGGTCCACGATCAGTGAGCATCTCGGAGCGGCCCAGGCCGCAGGTTGGCTGTCTTGCCTGGAGCGCGGCGGCAACCGTACTAGGAGTTCATCTCATTTGGTGAGTCGGCGGTAGCAGATCAGCGTGCAGGCGATGCCGGGGAAGGCCAGGAAGTGGTCGGCCTTGCGCTCGTAGCGGCGGTGCAGGCGGCGGCATCCGGCCAGCCAGGCCATGGTGCGTCCCACCTGCCACCGGTACCTGCCCAGCCGCTGCGAGGACTCCACACCCCGGCGGGCCAGACGGTGCACGATCCCCCGCTCGCGCGGGGAAGACTGGACCGAGGCCGTCCGCTGGGGCATCAACCCCGGCTCACCCCCGCTCGCGCGGGGAAGACCACGCGAGGCGACCCTCGTGGTCACACCGGCCCGGCTCACCCCCGCTCGCGCGGGGAAGACCTGGCCTTCCCTGACAGCACCATCGACCTCTACGGCTCACCCCCGCTCGCGCGGGGAAGACGTGGGCCATGGTGGGCGCCCCCTGGTGTTCGGCGGCTCACCCCCGCTCGCGCGGGGAAGACTACTCGTGGGCGATCCCCCGGTAGTGGACGAGCGGCTCACCCCTTCTTGGTAGTGGGGGTTACAGGCGGGATTCGGGCTGGAACAGGGCGCGGACAGTCCACATGAAGCCTTGTTGCAGGTTGGTGCGGCCCAGGGCGAGCATGCGCAGGTCGACGTCCTGGCGCTCGCGCAGTTCCGCGAAGAGACCGCCGAGCTCGTTCTCAGCGGCCTTGATGCGGTTGACCAGCTCCACACGGTCTGGAGGCTGGGCGGTGTAGCCAGTGATGGTGCCTGCTTCCTGGGGGTCGACCAGAGCAGGGCGGGGGTCGTCGGACTTGGGCGAGGCAGCCATCGTGTCTCCGTGTTCGGGTGGGGCGGGGCCCAGAGTGTCCCGGGCCCCGCCGAGGGTGGCGATCCTGGACTACTCGGCGGTGGCCGGGTTGTCCTTGCTGTAGGAGGGGTGGCAGTTCGAGCCGAGCATGAGTGCGCCCCAGCGTGGGGCGACGTGTTCTTCGACCAGGCGGGCGAGGACGTAGTACACGCTGCCCACGCCGAAGGTCACCAGGGAGGTGACGACCTCGGCGGTGGCGTCGATGGGCAGATCGATGTGGGCGGTGGTGGCCAGCGCGCAGAGCAGACCAACGACGTAGGGGACGATCGTGCGGACGATGGACTGCACCTTGTTGGGCAGCGGCTTCGTGTTGGGCATGGGGCCTCTCGTGGTGGAGGCAGAGGGTGCGCCTCTGCGAGGGGTAGGGCGGCGGCGGGTACCCGCGGGTGAGAACCCGCGAGGGTTCAGAGGGGTTGCTGGGTCAGGGTGGTGACCACAGCCCGGATGAGGTGGTCCTTGGCGCGCTGCCCGGCCGGGAGCTGGTCGTAGGTGACCAAGCACGGGTGAGTGCGCGCGTCTTCGTCCTTGACGTGCCCGTATCGCCAGCCGCGGTCGAGCTTGTGCTGGCACCAGGACTCGTGGAGCTGCTCGGCACCGGCCCCGGCCAGCACCTGCTGAACGCCTTCCCGCATGGAGGTTCGCTGTTCGTCGCTGGCCTGCTCCCACGGGGGTGAGACCTGGGGATCGCCCAGGACCTGTTGCAGGGCCCGGTTGGCTTCGTGTGCGACCCGGGCAACCTGCTCCAAGGCCTCGGCGTCGGTGGGGTTCAGAAGGGGGCTGGGCTCATTCGGTGTCGTCAACGCAGTCCTTGTCGCCGTGCAGCTCCTCGATGCAGACCTGGCCACCTGGGCCGTCGTCACGGCGACGTTCGGGCTCGGCGCGGGC